>NZ_RZSV01000408.1:0-2440 GCF_004023205.1 Mesorhizobium sp. M1A.F.Ca.IN.020.03.2.1
GATGTCGGCGCCGCCTTCCTCGACGGTTCTGGCGCCGGTCGTCTCTCTGTCCTGGCCTTCCACCAGCGCCTCCCGCCAACAGCAATCCGGAAAGGGTGTGAATCAGGTCTAGAGCATGAGCCCGAAAAGTGGAAACCGCATTTCGGGAAATCCGATGCTTATGCGGCAGATAGGGTCGAGACACGATTCGTCCTGAGAAAATATAGCCGTAGCGCGCGGAATACTCAGAGAAATGTCCCCGCGACGCCTCCCGGTAAAGGCGGGTCGCGCCGCATTTGCGGGTTCAGCCGCCGCGACAGCGCATGTCGCTGCGGAAAGAGCGCCCTTTTGCTGTTGGGGCAGAATTGCCATGATGCAGGTCCAGGTGGATCGGCAAGATCGACAGGACAATCGGCAGGCCTTGAACCGCAAGTCCCGGAAAACGAACGAAGCAGTTGGCGAGCAGCGCGTGCGTGTTATCGTCGCCGAGCGCAATCCGCTTGTCGTGTCTGCGCTTCGCGAGATGCTGGAATGCGACGGGCGTTTCGAGCTGTTGAGCTCCGTGCCGAGCGGCAAGCAATTCCTGGAATTGGCGGCGAACACCAGGTTCGACGTCGCCGTCATCGGCTGGAAGCTCGCCGACATGGATGGCGCCGATGTCCTGGCGGAAATCCAGAACCGCAAGCTCGACCTGCGCATCACGGTCTTTTCCAATGATCATGACATCGGCATCCTGAAGCAGTGCGTGCGGCTCGGCGCCCAGGGCTATTGCTTTCAGTTCGACGATCCTTCGATCATATTCGAGACGATCCTGGCGGTCGCGCATGGGCGGATCTGCATCCCTTACATCGACATCAACAAGGTCAACGATACGCCGCTGTCGCAACTCACCGTGCGCGAGCGCGAATTGCTTGCGGTGCTTTCCGATGGCTGGACCAATCTCCAGATCGCGACCCGCACCGGGATCTCCGAGAACACGGTGAAGTACCATCTCAAAAATCTTTACGACAAGCTTGACGTGCGCAACCGCGCCATGGCTGTCGCGCTCTATGCCAACGAGAAGCGACGCGGCTCCAAATCGCCTTTCGGGTAGGCGGATCGGGTAGGCTCGACCTACCCACGCGTGGCGACAACTTACCCGGCAAGGTGTTGTCGCTCGGCGCCATCGACATGAAACTTCCTCCAGCATCCCAAAAACGCAGGAGGAGTTTGCGCATGGCCGGGTTTACCCATCTTTTCATCCCTGGACCCACCAACATTCCTGAAGAGGTCCGGCAGGCGATGAACCTGCCGATGGAAGACATGCGCGCCGCCTCCTTCCCCAATCTCACGCTCCCGCTGTTCGAGGACATCAAGAAGGTTTTCAAGAACGAGACCGGCCGCGTCTTCATCTATCCGTCGTCCGGCACCGGCGCCTGGGAGGCGGCGATGACCAACGTGCTCAACCCGGGCGACCGGGTGCTTATGTCGCGCTTCGGCCAGTTCTCGCATCTGTGGGTCGACATGGCCGAGCGCCTCGGCTTCGACGTCGACGTCATCGATTGTGAATGGGGAACCGGCGTCCCGCTCGACCTCTATGCCGAAAGGCTGCGGGCGGACAAGGCGCACCAGATCAAGGCGGTCTTCTGCACGCAAAACGAGACCGCCACCGGCGTTACCAGCGACGTCGCCGGCTGTCGCGCGGTGCTCGATGCAGTGAACCACCCAGCGCTCCTCTTCGTCGACGGCGTCTCGTCGATCGGCTCGATCGACTTCCGTCAGGAGGAATGGCGCGTCGACTGCGCGGTAAGCGGCTCGCAGAAAGGTTTCATGCTGCCCGCCGGCCTCGGCTTCCTGTCGGTCAGCAAGAAGGCGCTGGCGGCGTCGCGAGTCGCGACCCACCGGCGCTGCTACTTCTCCTTCGATGACATGATCCGCGCCAACGACGCCGGCTATTTCCCCTACACACCCGCCACGCAGCTGCTGCGCGGCCTGCGCGCCTCGCTCGACCTGATCGCCGAGGAAGGGCTAGACAACATCTTCGCCCGCCACCATCGCCTCGCCGAAGGCGTGCGCAAGGCGGTCGACGCTTGGGGGTTGAAGCTGTGCGCCAAGGCGCCGCAATGGCACTCCGATACGGTGAGCGCGATCCTGGTGCCGGAAGGCATCGACAGCGGCGACGTGGTCAAGCGTGCCTACCGCACCTATCAGACATCGCTCGGCGGCGGCCTCAACAAGGTCTTCGGCAAGGTCTTCCGCATCGGCCATCTCGGCTGGCTGAACGAGGTGATGGTCTGCGCCTCGCTGTCGGCGGCCGAAATGGCGCTGCTTGATTGCGGCGTGCGCCTGGCGCCGGGCTCGGGCGTGGCGGCTGCGATCGAGCATTTCCGGCGCACGGCCGCAATGCCGGTCGCCGAGGCGGCGTGAGGAACGGACGATGAGCCACACCATCAACCACCTCGAGAAGCTCAGGCTCCAGCGC
>NZ_RZSV01000409.1:0-2416 GCF_004023205.1 Mesorhizobium sp. M1A.F.Ca.IN.020.03.2.1
GTGTCGTGAAGGTGCAGGAAAGCTACGCCGCCCTTGAGGTAAGGGAGAAAATTGCCCATACCGTAGCCGGCTTTCGCCACGATGTTGCCTTGCCAGTTGGCACCGGTTTCAAAGGTTTCGTCGTCGTGGGTCGGCACAGTCTTCCTGTTGAACACTGCCACCAGTCGCGCTTCGGCTCCGAGGACGACGTTGTTGTCGAACTGGTACTGATAGCCGATCTGCCCGCCGATCGACGCGGATGTACTATCTCCGTCATAACCAGTGGGGTCGTACGCAGGTATCGTCACATCCCCCTGCAAAAAGTTTACACCGGCGACGGCGCCGATGTAGCCGCCACTCCAGTTGTATGAAGCAGGGCCTCCAACCGAGAGGGCATCCGCCGCGAACGCTGACGAACTAAATGCACAGTAGAGAGCTATAGAGCCTATTAGCTTTTTCAAAGTCGGACCCGCCCAGGTTGTTACAAGCAGTGGTTGTTTTAGCAGAACGTTCGGGATTGGCTGTACCCCGACCGCAACACTCGCTTGCGAATGACGCAGGCTGAGGTTGGGATCACGCAAACGTGAGAGCAAAGGCCGTGAATCTATGCAGGCCTGATGGGGACGGGGGCTTGCCTACACCCGGAACTCGTCAATCTCGCGCTTCACGTTCTGGATGACGTCGCGGATGCCCACCTACGCTGGCGGCTTTGGCGGCCGACGCAACGACTACGGCCAGCAAAAAACAACCCTTAAAGGCGCGCTAAGCCGCGCCTTCCATTCGTCGCATATGGTCGGGTTCGCCAGCAGACAACCTATTTCTATCCGGCTATGTCCGCTGGTTTTACTCCCGCGCACGGAGGCCTCCGATCAATGTGGGCGACAGCCATTCTTAGCTGCGAGACCCTGAGGGACTGAGGGAAGCGATATCTTTTTCGACGGTGCAATGCGGCTTGCCAGTTCCGAGGCAGGTGCCCCGATCACGGCTTTGGCGACCAGTGTTCTTGCCTCAAATCCCGCTTCCATCACACTCAATTTGAAGGACCTTCACTTTCTCAACTCTTCCGGCATCAACCTGCTGGCGAAATTTACCATTGAGGTGCGCAAGCATCCCGATGTTCGACTTGTCGTGCGCGGAACGCCCGACATACCCTGGCAATCGAAATCATTGCCGAACCTGAAGAAGCTGCATCCCGCTCTGGTGCTTTTGATGAACTAACGTGAACGCGTCTCGATCGAGCCATCGCCCGCGACGTGCCCGCCCGGGGATGATTTCCAGCTGATATTCGGGACTGTCAGATCAGCAGCAGGCCCTTCATCGAGGCATTGCCCTTGCGGCCGATGATGATGTGGTCGTGCACGGCGATGCCGAGCGGCTTGGCCGTCTCGATGATCTGCTTGGTCATGTCGATGTCGGCGCGCGAGGGCGTCGGGTCGCCGGACGGATGGTTATGCACCAGAATGATCGCGCTGGCGGAAAGTTCGAGCGCGCGCTTGACCACCTCGCGCGGATAGACAGGCGTATGGTCGACCGTGCCGGTCTGCTGCACCTCGTCGGCGATCAGCCCGTTCTTCTTGTCGAGGAAGAGAATGCGGAACTGCTCGCGGGCCTCGAAGGCCATGGCCGAGCGGCAATAATCGAGAAGCTGCGTCCAGTTCGACAGAACCTCGCGGCCGCGCACTTCGCCGCGCGCCATGCGCTGCGCCGTGGCGGCGATGACCTTGAGATCGGTCGCCACCGTCGGCCCGATGCCCTTCACTTCCTCGAGCAGGGACGCCGGCGCGCCGAGCACTTCGGCAAGCGAACCAAAGCGCGCGATCAGCGCCTTGGCGATCGGCTTGGTGTCGACGCGCGGGATCAGCCGGAAGAGAAGCAGCTCAAGCAGTTCATAGTCGGGCAGGGCGTCCGCACCGCCGGCCAAGAAGCGTTCGCGCAGACGATCACGATGGCCGTGGTAGTGCGGCTTCTCAACAGGCGCCACCTCTTTCTTCGGCGGCTCTACCCAGGCTTCAGAGAAAAACGCCCGCTCGTCCTCGACTTTTCCCATCGCCCGCCCACATCGCTGATCGAAAGAAGACCTTTGCCAGAGACTAAAGCATGATTCTGAAACGCGAAGCGGTTCTCGATCATTTCAAGAAAGTAGCCGGGAGCGTTGCTGGGACATATCAAGACGCCGTGACGATGAGGGCTGCATCGCCTATTGGCGAGCGTTAAACATGAGCACCTTCGGCAGCCTGCTTCTTCACCGTTCTTGCCCCGCTCACCGAAACAGCGATGCCGAGGACGACAAGGGCGGTTCCGAGAATGTGGATCGTCGTGATGGTCTCGCCGAGAAGAAGAAACGAGAGCGCGAGTGCCGCGACCGGCAGCACTGCCATGAACACGCCAGCCTCTCCGCCGCTGGCGCGCGCGGCTCCTGAATACCAGAGCCAGAACC
>NZ_RZSV01000040.1:0-33617 GCF_004023205.1 Mesorhizobium sp. M1A.F.Ca.IN.020.03.2.1
CGATTACGCCGCCAATGAATGGAACAAGAAGCCGGCTGGTTTCGTCGGCTATGGCAGCGTCGGCGGCGCGCGCGCCGTCGAGCAGCTTCGCCTGATCGCCGTCGAGCTACAAATGGCGCCGGTCAAGTCGGCAGTGCACATCGCCTGGGGCGATTTCCTTGCGGTCCGCCAGGGCGACAAGAAGCTGGAAGAGATCGAACATCTGAACCAGGCGGCGGCGGCGCTCATCAATGACGTTGCCTGGTGGGCGAAGGTGCTGAAGGCGGCGCGCGCCGCCGACGCGATCGCCAGTGAAGCCCAGGCGGCTTAAGCCGCTTCATCCTCCCAAAATATCATCTAAGGGCGGCGCTTGCGCCGCCCCTTTTATTTGCGGAAGCCTCGGTCGTTCGACAGAGGATCGCTCAAGGATTTCGCTCTGCTGCCGCTTTTATGTCAGACATACTGGAGAAAGTCGGATTTCAATTGGGCATCCTTCGGGCGCAACCTTAGGCGTTCGCGTGAAGTTTGAAACGCCGATCGTCGTAGAAATCCAGATATCCCGAATGGACGGGATCCGCGAGACGGCGGGATTTCATGTAAGCCTGCGCCAGGACATGCGGACCGCCTTCAATGGGCTCAACCTCGATCGGGACGCGCAGGTTGCCGGGCTTGCCAGCGGATTCGATCCGGTCAAGCCCGGCCAGGGCGCGGTCGTCGACCGCGTAGAGCTCGCCCCTGACGTGGAAGCCGAGACCCGGTTCATTGAACATCATCGGAGCGAAGCGAGGTCCGGCAATCAGCATCGGGAAACGCTCACGGGTCCTGCAGGCACCGATGCACGCGGCCCCGGACAAACCCGCCTTGTGAAGAGGAAACCCTCTCTTCAAGGTTCCGAACACGAAGAGGTTGACGAGCATTCTCCGGAACGCCGGCCGAAGCTGGAAGTTCATCCGTTTTCGCCATGTTCAGGGCAGGCGCAAATCCGCATGACTCAAGAATTCCCAATCATCCTGTCGACGGACGAAGCCGCGAAAGTCGAGGCCGCCGCGGCGCTCTACCGCTATAACGTCGCCATCACAGGGACGGACGACCGCATTCCCATAGGTGCCATATTGTGTGATGGCTCGGGCAAAGCTTTAGGCGGCCTATGGGGAAGTACCGAACTCGGTCTTCTGTTCTTGGACATGTTTTTCGTGCCCGCGCATTTACGCGGTCTGTCTTACGGCGCCCGGTTGCTTGCCGCCGTCGAAGAAGAGGCAAAGGCGCGGGGCTGCAGACGCGCCGTCGTGGAGACAAGCAGCTTTCAGGCGCCTGGATTCTACATCCGCCACGGTTATGTGGAATTCGGCCGCGTTCCGTTCGGGTTCGATGGGCAGGCCCGCGTCTTTCTTCGCAAGGAACTGGCCTGAATGGATGTTGGGAAAACCCGGCAGACCCCAGGCTCGCTATCGGCGCGCCATCGGACGGTGGCCGTCGGGCAGGCGGGTGGCGATCAGCTTGTCGATACGCCGGCCGTCGAGGTCGACCACCTCGAAGCGCCAGCCTTGCGCGTCCACGCATTCGCCGGTAGCGGGAAGGTGGTGCAGATGTGACAGCACATAGCCGGCCACCGTCTCGTAGTCGCGGTTCTCCGGCAAGTCGATGCCCAGCACCTCGGCCATCTCGTCGGCCTGCATGTAGCCGGCAAGCAGCCATGAGCCGTCCTCGCGTTTGACCGCGTTCTCTTCCTCGCCCGCGTCGAGGTCCGAGCGGAAGACGCCGGTGATCGCTTCCAGGATGTCGGCCGGCGTGACGATGCCTTCGAAATGGCCGTATTCGTCATGGACGAGCGCCATCGGCACGTCCGATTCCCGCAGCCTTTGCAGCACGTCGAGCGCGTCGGCCTGATCATGGACGATTGGCGCGGTGCGCACATGCTGGCGCGGATCCAACACTCTGCCGGCAAGAAGGGCGGCCAGCACGTCGCGCGTCTGGATGACCCCTATCATGGCATCGACATTGCCGTCGCCCGCAGGCAGGCGCGAATGCTGGCTCTCCATCAGGAGCCGCTTGATGGCCCCCTCGTCGGATTGCAGGTTGATCCAGTCGACCTCGGTGCGCGGCGTCATCACGGCGCGCACGGCGCGGTCGCCAAGGCGCATGACGCCGGCGATCATGCGGCGCTCGTCGGATTCGATGGTGCCGTGATGCTCGGCCTCGGCGACCAGCATCTTGATCTCCTCGTCCGTGACCTTCTCTTCCGCCTCGCCGGCCTGGCCGAGCAACCACAAAACCCCGCGGCCGGAAATGTCGAGCAGAAAGACGAGCGGCGCCGATACCTTGGCGAGAATGGTCATCGCCGGCGCGGCGCGGACTGCGACGCGCTCAGGATCCCTGAGCGCGATCTGCTTCGGCACGAGCTCGCCGACGATCAGCGAGGCGTAGGTGATGACCGCGACGACAATGCCGACGCCGATGGGGTCGGCGATGTTCTCGCGGATGCCGGTCGAGGCCAAGTATTGAGCCAGTCGCTCGCCGAGCGTGGCACCGGAAAAGGCGCCGGAAAGGACGCCGACCAGGGTGATTCCGATCTGCACCGAGGACAGAAACTTGCCGGGGTTGGAGCCGAGGGCCAGCGCGCGGCCGGCACCCCTGACATTGCGGTCGATCATCGCCTTGAGGCGGGCCGGGCGCGACGAGACGATAGCCAGCTCCGACATGGCCAAAAGGCCGTTCACCAGGATGAGGGCGGCCACAACGGCGATTTCGACGTATAGCATGCGGCGTCAATAGCATTGCTGCGGTGCATTCGAAAATAGCGGGTTGGGCGTTTTTCGAATTGCGCCGTTTGCCGCTTCGAGAATGCCGGATGCGCTAGGGCAATTGCTTCAACACGCCAACCACCGCCATACCGTCGGTGAAATAGGGATCGCCGCCGCCGTTCCTGCCGTTTTTCGTCGCGCCGATCCCCGGGATCTCGCTGGTCGATGTCAGCATGCCTGCGGTGCTGAGGTCGCCGATCAGCAAGTTGCGCTCGGCATCGATGTCCGCGCCGATATGGTGAGTGATGGCACCGGTGTCGTGGCTCAAGCCGACGCCGCGGTCGAAGCTGGCGGCACCCAGCCAGAGCGGGCGGCCGTCATCGCCGACGGTATTTGTCTGCCAGAAGCGGACGTGGTGGCGCCGGTCGGCGCTGTCGCCGACGGGCTTTTCGAAAGCGAGGTCCTGGGCGCGGCCTTCAAACAGCAGGCGGCTGATCGGCGCATCGGGATAGGGTCGGGAGAACAGGACGCTCTCGCCGATGTCGATCGCTGTCCTGAGCGTGACGGCGTCGGCCGTGTCCCAGCCGGCCACGGCAAAAGCGTGGACCACCTCCTTCTCGGTGCCGACAAGTCCAACATTGATAGGGTCGCCGGGAATGCCCTGCGGCGTATGCGTCACCATCTCGAAGCGCTGCGTGCGGAAGCCGTGCTCCCGCCAGGTCCAGAATTCCGGCGCGGCAAGGTAGGCAAAGCCAAGATAGAAAGCACAGAAAGCCGCCAGCCAGATCGCCGCGCGTCGCCTAAGGCTTCGCTCACCCACGAGAGACCACTCCCAAGCCTGTGCCCGGCCCACTCTATGCGGTGTTGGGCCGGTTGGGCAGTAGGCCGAAGGTCAGCGGCAGGCGCGGTAGCCGTTCCTGCGATTCTTGACGTCGAAGTGAAAGTGGTTGCGGTGGTCGTAATTGTAGCCCGGGCCGAGGACCGTGTTGAAATATTGGCAGCCGTCGGCGCGAACATTGTTGAGGAAGCCGCGGGTGCGGAACGCAAACAGGCCAGGCTTGCGAACGTCGATGTCGTTGCCATTGTTGAGCTCGATGCTCATGACGTCGAGCGCATTGCCCTTGCCGTGCTCCGACAAGACGCCCTCGCCGGCGATCTTGCGGCACGAATAGCTCGAGCCCTGGTGGATCGCCCTGACGCCGGAGAAATAGCGCCAGCGGGCTGCCGGCACGAGCTCGTTCCTGGTCCAGGCGGCGAAGGTCGCGGCCATGTTGCAGGTCAGTGTCGCTGCCGGTTTCATCTCGACGCTGCCGATGGCTGAAACTTTCACCGGGAAGTCGATGCCGCACTGGCCTTCGTGGATAGGCTGGATGTCCTGGTAAACGACGCCAAGCCGTTTCAGTTCATTGCGGCAGTCGATCTCGCCGGCCGGCATCTGCTCGGGCGAAGACAAGGGCTCATCCATGCGCGGATAGGCTGCCTGGGTCAGGTAGGGATCGGACGGAACAAGCCTCTGCATGCCGGAATATTGCGGAGCCTCGGGCATGGCGGAGGTCTGGCTGCCGACGTCGACGGCCGGCTGCAGCGAAAAGACATCGCCGGTGGTGCAGGCCGAGACCGCTGTGATTGCGAGCCCCGTTGTCATTCTGACGGCAACGGAGCGCGCACGAGTGCTTAGTCGCGCCAAGGCGAGGCTGGCGCCAAATATTGCGGCCATCGAAAGGCATCCTGTCCCCGGATGGCACAAGTCTAGTCGGCAAGAGTAAAGGAAAGATCAGCGCCGGCATTCACGCCTGGGGCCGAATTGCGGCATCTGTTCTTCGCACCCACTCATTGGCAGAACGTTCCGCCATTTCGTCTCGGCTCGAGGTCGAAGTGGAAGTGCAGCGCGTGGTCCGGATCGCTGCCTGGGCCGAGCACCGTCTTGAACGGCCCGCAGGCGGCCTTGCGGATCGTGTTCAGGAAGTTTGCATCTTTTTCGGGCGGCACCGGGCCGACCTCGATCGTCCTGCCGTCGGAGAGTGTGAAGGACGCGATGTCCAGCGCATTGCCGAAGGCGTGCTCCGAAAGCTTTCCACCACCGTTGCGCGGGCGGCAAACAAAGGCGGAGGCCTGGCCGATCGATTTGAGATCGGCGCCAAATTCGGCCTTCGCGGCGGGTTGGATGACTTCGACGGCAAATCGTGCCGCAGCCTCCGCCATTTGGCAGTTGAGTTCGGCTCCGGCGCCTATACTGATCGATTTTCCTAATGTTTTCATGACGATGGGATAGGGAATGGAGCAGCCGATCTCGGCGTCGTGCTCGGCCTTGTGCTCCTCGAATTCGACGCCGAGCGTCTTGAGGCGCTCACGGCAGGCAACCTCCTCCGCCGGCATCTTGTCGGCTGGCAGCTCAGCGGAGCGCGGATCGGGCAGTATTTTGTTGTCGTGGGTATCAGCCGGCTTTTCAGGTGGCTTCGGTGCGGCAGCGGGCGGCTTCGGTTCCGCGATGTCGGGTCGTTGCGTCGGAATCGGCACCGCAGACGGCGCCTCAGGTTCGCCTTCCGTGTCGGTTGACGGCTCGGTGGCCGAAGGCTCGGGATGCTGCCGCTTTCCCTCACGAGACTTTTCCTGATTGATCGGGTCAGATGCGTCAGCGTCCTTTGGACCGGCAGCCTTCTGCTCTTCCAGCGTTGCGGTGCCGGCCTTTTGCGCTTCCGCGGGCCGTGGTTCTGGCACCAGAGCATCGGCGGGCAAGATCGGCTGGTCCTGCGTTTGCTGTTGCGCCAGCTTTGGCGCGACTTGCTGCTTGCCGCGCGGTCTCACGCGGTGCTTGCTCCTCGGCCGCAGTGGTTGATCCGCCCGCTGCGTCAACGGCTGCTCCATGCGCGGTGTCAGCGGCTGCCTGTGACGATGCTTGGCATCGGCCGGCGTGACCAGCAAAATCCCCGCCGCCAAAGGCAGCGCCAGTCTGCAAAATCCGTAAAAGCTCAGCCTCGCCATCGGCCGGAAACGGGCCCGGCATCGCAAGGTTGCCTTGGACGCTGCGGCGCTGCGATCAAAATCGGTTACCGGTTCGTTACGCGCCGATCGCCTCCAGGCCTTCCTCCAGCCAATCGGCGAGCTGCGGCAGTCCGAGCAGGTACTTTGCGGTGCGCTTGTTGGCGCGCTCGCGCGCGGCCGCCACCGCGTCGACCCATTCGGAAGCTTCGTAGTCGCCGCGGCCCACCCAGGCCAACGCTACCAGCTCGGCCGCTTCATCGACGTTGAGGTCGTTGATCAGCTCGCGGAATTCCTCCTCGGTGAGGTCTTCCGATGCCTCCTCGACAAGGCCGTCGTGATGATGATTGTCGTGCCTGTCGCCATCGAACTCGACCTCGTGCTCGGCGCCGTCGTCGTAGTCCTCGTTGACGGCTGCGCTCAGCGCCTTGGCCTTCAGGATGAACAGGCGCACGGTATCCGGGTCGATGGAAAGCTCCCATTCCTTCTCGAGGCGCTGCTGCACTGGCCTTTCTCCTCGTCGTGCGCTCGACTGATGATAGCGGATTTGCGGCCCGCGTCACATCCGTTCGCAGAGGCGATGCGCTGCCTGACCTCCAAATAGTTTGGCTTTTGACAGGTTTTCGGGATGAAACCGCATCGAAGCGGCGTTAATCTGCCGTTGTCACGCTCAAGGAGGCTCCGATGCGCAGACGTTTGCTTGTTCAGGTCTTGGCTGCTGCCGTTAGCCTGCCGCTGTTCGCGGCGCCTGCATTCACCGCCGGCGAGGGCGGCGGTGGCGGTGGCAGCGGCGGCCAGACCACCACCCAATGCAAGAAGGGTCAGGTCTGGGACAAGAAGAAGAAGAAATGCGTTGTGCCGCAGTACGGCATCCTGGATGACGACAGCATCTACGAGGCAGGCCACGATCTGGCGATGGCCGGGCGCTACGACGAGGCGATCTCGGTGCTGACGCTCGCCGCCAACAAGCAGGATCCGCGCATTCTCAACTATCTCGGCTATTCGCATCGCCATTCCGGCCGTGTCACGGTCGGCCTCGGCTATTACGAGGAAGCGCTGCGCATCGACCCCGACTACACGCTGGTGCGCGAATATCTCGGCGAGGCCCATCTGCAAATCGGCGATCTTGCCGGCGCGCAGGAGCAGCTCAAGGAAATCGAGAAGCGGACCGGCAAAGGCTCGCGCGAATACGGCATGTTGTCAGAGCAGATCGAACGTTTCCTGAGGAGCTGATTCTTCTCAGATGCTTTTCGAAGCCGGCTGCGAGCAATCGCAGCCGGTTTTTGCTGGCGGCATTGCGGATTTAGCGCCGGATGGCCTTGCGAAAGCGGTGGTGATTTTACTGAACTTCATTTTTGAGCGTGAAAATCGCGCGGAGATCGCTATATTCAGGGAAATTGTGGTGAAACGGTTCCGTTAGCCCGAGGCTGCCGGACCGTTTTCTTTTTGTACCCAACGACAAGGCTATTCCCGAAAAGCGGGGGTGGTGGCAGGAAAGGTCAGGCATCATGATCAAGGTCCCGATGACAGGCGAGGGGTTCGCGTCATTGAAGGAAGAACTGCGCTGGCGCCAGCAGGAAGAGCGTCCACGCATCATCGAGGCGATCTCCGAAGCGCGCTCGCATGGCGACCTGTCCGAGAATGCCGAGTACCATGCGGCTAAAGAGTCGCAGAGCCATAATGAGGGCCGTATCAACGAGCTCGAGGACCTGATCGCGCGCGCCGAGGTGATCGACGTTTCGAAGCTCAGCGGCGACAAGGTGAAGTTCGGCGCCACGGTCGTGCTGGTCGACGAGGACACCGAGGAAAAGAAAACCTATCAGATCGTCGGCGACCAGGAAGCGGACGTGAAGTCCGGCCGTATCTCGATCTCCTCGCCGATCGCGCGCGCGTTGATCGGCAAGGAAGTCGGCGATGCCATCGAGGTCAACGCTCCGGGCGGCGCACGGGGTTACGAGATCGTCCAGGTGCAATTTATTTGAGGCCTAGACTGGCGTTTCCGATCTAAGCGCCAGCAGCCGCTCCGCTTCAGCCATAACTTCGGCCGGCGTAACTTTGCCGCCGGCGGGCGCCAGCAGTGTCGATGAATAGGGCCCGCGCGGGCCGGTCAGGCCGGGCTCCGTCGCCAGGAATATGGCGACGGTCGGCAGGCCGAAAGCGCTGGCGAGATGGGTGAGGCCGGTGTCGGCGCCGATGACGAGCGTCGACCGGCCGAGGATCGCAGCGACATCCGCTAGCGGCGATTTCGGAACCAGCACCGTTTCCGGCACGGCGCCGGCGATCGCCTCGGCAACACGCTTCTCCGCTTCGTTCGACCAGGTGACGATCGGTGTAAATTGCTGCGACACCAATCGGCGCGCAGTCTCGACCCAGTCTTCGACCGGCCATTTCTTGTCTTCGCGGCTGGTGCCGTGCAGCAGGAAAGCCGTTTTACCTTCGACGCCGGAAAGTCCGCCTGCCGGCGGCACTATGCCGGAGCTGAGCGTCGAGAGGTCCGCCTGATACCCCAGCGCCAGGCCGAACAGGCGTCTGGTGCGCTCGATGGCGTGCAACTCGCGCGGCACGGCGTATTTGCGCTCGTAAAGCAGCGTCGCCGAGGGCTCGCGGGCGCTGGAGCGGTCGAAGCCGGCGATCGGCGCGCCGGATTGCTTGGCGACCACGGCCGATTTCAACAGCCCCTGTGCATCGATAACCAGGTCATAGCGGCGCGAGCGAAGCGCACGTCGCAGGCCGGCCATCTCGCGCCATGTGCCGCCGTCGAACGGCTTCTTGCGCCAGCGCCGGAGCGCCACCTTGTGGATGGTTCCGATCGCCGGATGCAAGGCGACGACGGCGGCAAAGGCCTCTTCCACGCACCAGTCGAAGCTTATGTCCGGGCGATTGCGGAGCGCGTCCTCGACGGCCGGGAAGGTGTGGATGACATCGCCCATCGATGATGTCTTGACGATGAGAACCCTCATGCGGTCGCAGGAATTTCAAGCAACCGGTCGGCGGCGGCGGCGACCCGCGCGACATCGAGCGTCTTAAGGCAGTTGAGATGGCCGAGCGGGCAGACCTTGCTGTGGCAGGGCGAGCAGGAGAGGTGCAGCCAGATCAGTTCCGAACGATCGGTCAGCGGCGGCGTGTTTTCGGGCGAGGTCGAGCCATAGACGGCGACGATTGGCGTGTCGACGGCGGCGGCCACATGCATAAGCCCGCTGTCGTTCGAGACGGCTAGCTTCGCCGCGGCGATCAGGTCGATGGCATCCTCCAGCTTCGTCCTGCCGGCAAGGTCGACGGCGCCCGGCGCAAGCCTCGCGATCTCGCCGGTAACCTCAGCGTCGTTCTTCGAGCCGAGCAAGGCGACGCCCAGGCCTTTTGCCATCATCCCGCGGGCTAGCTCGGCATAGTATTCGCTCGGCCAGCGCTTTGCCGGGCCGAACTCGGCGCCCGGCAACAGGGTGACGAATTCTTTTGCGCTGAGCCCGAACCGCGCCAGCAGATCGGCCTGATTGGTGAGATCGACGGTGAGCTTCGGCGGGCGAAAAGTGCCGCCGCGCGCCAGGCCGAAATAGGCCCGTGCCGTGCGCCGCTTCACCGCATCGGGCAGCGGGACGATGTCGGTCAGCAGGCCGTAGCGCATTTCCCTCAGATGGCCGACGCGGCGCGGAATTCGGGCGAAGAACGGGATCAGCGCCGATTTCCAGCTCCCCGGCAGCACATAGGCCATGTCGTAGCGGCCGCGCAGCAGGCGGCCGAAGCGCCTGCGGCTGCGGAATTCGAGCGTGCCGGGCATCAGTGGAAAGTCGATCTGGGAGCGTATTTCGGGCATGCGCTTGACCAGGGGCGCTGCCCAAGCCGGCGCGAGCACGTCGATCGCGGCATTCGGATGCTTTTCCTTCAGCGCCGCGAACAGGCACTGGGCCATGACCATGTCACCCACCCAGCGTGGGCCGATCACGAGGATCGTTGGGCTTTCAGCCATTGGACATAGTCTCTGACGCCGGTTTCGACGGTGCGGAATTGGCCATTGTAGCCGGCCGTGCGTAAGCGGGACATATCCGCCTCGGTAAAACTCTGGTAGCTGCCCTTCAGGTGTTCGGGGAAGGGAATGAACTCGATCTCACCCTTGCCGAGCGTGTCGATTACCGTCTCGGCGATGGCGCGGAACGGCTGGGCGCGGCCGGTGCCGCAGTTGAAGATGCCGCTTGAGCCCCGCTTCCATAGCCACAGATTGACGTCGGCGACGTCGCCGACATGGATGAAGTCGCGGCTCTGCTCGCCGGGGCCGAACCCGCCATAGGCGCCGAACAGCTTCGGGTTCTGGCCCTGCTCGACCTGGTTGAACAAATGGAAGGCGACCGAGGCCATGGCGCCCTTATGCGCCTCGCGCGGCCCGTAGACGTTGAAATAGCGCAGGCCGGCCACCTGCGAGTGATCGGTGTCGAAGACATTGCGGCGGACATAGTCGTCGAACAGCTTCTTCGAATAGGCGTAGACGTTGAGTGGCCGTTCGAATTCGGGCTCTTCGCGAAACTCGCTGCCGCCGCCATAGACCGAAGCCGAGGAGGCATAGAGGAAGGGCACCCGCAGCGCCAGGCAGGCGTGCAGCAGGCGCTTCGAATAAGCGTAGTTCACGTCCATCATGAACTTGCCGTTCCATTCGGTGGTGGTCGAGCAGGCGCCCTGATGGAAGACGGCGTCGATGCGGCCCAGCCCGCCATCCTCGAGCCGGGCCGGAAGCTCGTCCTTGTCGAGATAGTCAGCAATGCGGAGATCGGCCAGATTGGCGATCTTGTGGCCGTCGGTCAGATCGTCGACGACCAAGATATCGTCATGGCCTTCGGCATTCAGCGCGGCGACGATGTTGGAGCCGATCATGCCGGCGCCGCCCGTGACGATGATCATCCTTGTGAGCCTTGTTTCGTTGCCGATTCCGGCCCTTATAGGGGAGGCGCGAGCAGGTGTCGATAAAAGGTCCCCGGCTGTGGAGCATCGGCTACGACGAATGTAGGGATGGATCGGCAGAACGGCTCGCGAGATAAGCTCTGGCGCGCCGAACGGTACGTCTTCGATCGAAGCAAGCTATGGTGCCATTGAGGGCTGTGGCATGAGCCGTCGGTGTGCGTTCTTGCCGTTGGTATCAGCCATGACATCCGATTTAAAGCCAGGCCTTCACCACGTTCAAACCCTGCGGGTCGACGACTCCCTGACGGTTCCGGCCATGACAACGGCCTTTGCGAGTTTCGCCGACATGCCGCCGGTTTTCGCCACCGCCTTCATGGTGGGCTTCATCGAATGGGCGTGCGTCGAGGCATTGCGTCCGTTCCTGAGCAGCCATGAGAGAACCGTCGGCACCCATGTCGACGTCAGCCATGTCGCCGCGACGCCCGTCGGCATGACCGTCACCGCCGATGTCGAGCTTGTCGCGGTGCAGGGGCGAAAGCTGCGCTTCAAGGTATCGTGCAGCGACGAGAATGGATTGATCGGCGAAGGTTTCCACGAGCGCGCGGTCGTCGACTATGACAAGTTCATGGCGCGTGTTCTTGCCAAATCAGGGCAGACCGGTTCGTCGCCACAGTGAGGCCGCAAAGCTCCCGCTTCAGTCGGCTCCTATCGTGAGGGATCAAGATGCCGTCGACCGAACTGCTTATCGCCTTTTTCGTCACCACGGCTATCTTCGCCTACATTCCCGGACCGGCCATGCTCTACGCCGCCGCGCAGACCATGGCGCGCGGGCGTTGGTCGGGGCTGACGGCGGCGCTCGGCATCCATCTCGGCGGCTATGTCCATGTCCTTGCCGCCGCAACCGGACTGTCGGTGTTGTTCCACGCCGTGCCGCCGCTTTACATGGCGGTCAAACTTGTCGGCGCGCTGTACCTGATCTGGCTCGGTGTTTCGCTGTTCCGCGCCAAGATCCAGGGAAACGGAACGCTTCCTGCCATCGAGCGAAAATCGGCGCGTCGCGCCTTTTTCGAAAGCATCACGGTCGAGGTGCTCAATCCCAAGACAGCAATCTTCTTCATGGCATTCCTGCCGCAGTTCATCGATGCCTCGGCGACCTTGCCGGTTTGGCTGCAGTTCGTGGTGCTGGGAACCGTCGTCAACCTGATGTTCTCGTCGGCCGACATCGTTTGCGTCTTTCTCGCCGGCGCGATGATTGCGCGCCTGCGGCGCTCCGGTCGCGCGCAGCGCCTTATGCAGCGCGCAGGTGGCGCCGTGCTTGTCGGTCTCGGCGTCCATGTCGCCTTGCAGAAGAGCTGATCCGTCCGGCGCCTTGGCCGTGCGCATACGGCCGCCGTTGCGCTGGCCCCGATTGCGGTATATCGGCATCGCGAAGAATGAAGAGCGCCGGTTTTCCGGCGCTGCAACCCCGATCAAGAACCGTCGTTTTCGGCGCGTGCCAGTGAGATGATCAAGCACCATCTGCCTTCCCCGGAGCCCTTGCATCGCACCATCGCCCACTTCGGCGAGGTCACGGTGCTGGTGGTCGGCGATTTCATCCTCGATCGTTTCGTCAACGGCGTCATCGAGCGGATCTCGCCTGAAGCGCCGATCCCGGTGCTGCATGGGCGGGGCGAGGTGGTGGCCCTGGGCGGCGCCGGCAATGTCGTTTCCAACATCGTTTCACTGGGCGGCGCCGCGATCCCGGTGTCCGTCATCGGCGCCGACCAGGCCGGCGACAATCTCATGCGCATGCTCGGCGATCTTGGCGCCGATACGGACGGCCTTGCACAGCGGCAGGACCGCATGACCTCGTCGAAGAGCCGCTTCAGCGCGCTTAACCAGCAGGTGCTGCGTTTCGACGAGGAGGAAATCAAACCGTTGTCCAGTGGCGAGCGGACGACGCTTGTCGAGCATTTCCAGGCTGCCCTTGCGCGTGCCGATATCGTCATCCTGTCCGACTACGGCAAGGGCATCCTGCTCGACGGCGTGGCGGCCGAACTGATCGCGATCTGCCGCGATGCCGGAAAACCGGTGCTGATCGACCCGAAGGGCCGCGACTATGCGCGCTATGCCGGGGCGACGGCGGTCACGCCCAACCGCAAGGAACTCGGCGAGGCGGTCGGACGCCCGGTCTTCGGCGATGACGAGATCGTCGCTGCGGCACGCGACCTGATTGCCGCGCATGACTTCGAGTTCATCGTCGCGACGCGCAGCGAAAAGGGCATGAGCGTGGTCACCGCGGAGGATGCCCGCCATATCTCCACGCAGGCGCGCGAAGTGTTCGACGTCTCCGGCGCCGGCGACACGGTCATCGCCACCTTCGCGCTGTCGCTCGCCGCGGGCGCCGACCGGGTGCAGGCTGCTACAATCGCCAATGCCGCCGGCGGCGTGGTCGTTGGCAAGCGCGGCACGGCGCGGCTGACAGTGGAGGAGCTTTCCGGCGCGCTGTTCCGCTCGCATGGACCGGTCGCCCACAAGGACGCCATTCTCGACGCCAATGCGGCGGCCAGGATGGTGGCGGCCTGGAAAGAGGAGGGGCTGTCGGTTGGCTTCACCAATGGCTGCTTCGACATTCTGCATGCCGGCCATGTCAGCCTGCTGCACGCCGCGCGCAGCCGATGCGACCGGCTGGTGCTCGGCTTGAACAGCGACGCCTCGGTGCGCCGGCTGAAAGGGCCCGGACGTCCGGTCAACGACCAGCACGACCGCGCCTGCGTGCTCGCGGCGCTCGCCTCGGTCGATGCCGTTGTCGTCTTCGAGGAAGACACGCCGCTCAAGCTGATCGAGGCGCTTCTGCCCGACATCCTGGTCAAGGGCGCGGATTACACGATCGAGACCGTGGTCGGCGCCGACGTGGTGCAGAACGCGGGCGGGCGTGTGGTGCTGGTCGACCTCGTCGCCGGCAAGAGCACCACCAAAACCATCGGCAAGCTGCGCGCCGGCGGCGCGAATTGAGGGTTTCATGTCCGAGCTGAACGACTATCTGGTCCGCTCCGCGGCGGCGATCTCGGCAATGGTCGAGCGCGATCTCACCGGCGAGATGGAGCGCGCGGTGAGCGCGGTCGTGAAGGCGCTGTCACACGGCAAGGCGCTGCTGATCTGCGGCAATGGCGGCTCGGCGAGCGACGCCATCCACATCGCCGGCGAACTGGTCGGCCGGTTCCTTAAAGAGCGCAAGGCCTACAATGTCATCGCGCTGCCGGCCAATGCGGCGGTGCTGACCGCCTGGGGCAACGACTACGGCTTCGACACCGTCTTCTCACGCCAGGTAGAGGCGCATGGGTCGGAAGGCGCGGTATTGCTCGCCATCTCCACCAGCGGCAATTCGCCGAGCATCCTTGCCGCCGCCGAGCAGGCGCGGGCCATGGGCATGACGGTGATCAGCCTCACCGGCGACACCGGCGGCAAGCTCAAGCCGCTCACGGACATCTTGCTCAACGTGCCGTCGACCTCGACGCCGATCATCCAGCAGGGGCATCTCTGCCTCTATCACCACCTGTGCGAGGCGGTCGAAGCGCGTCTCAGCAATGGCTGACCGCGAAGGGGATTTTCCGCTCGTCGAGCCCGGCCTGTGGATCGAGCGGATTGGCGCCAAGGCGTTTCCGGCTGGCCTGCCGGCACTGTTTCTAGACCGTGACGGCACCATCAATATCGATACCGGCTATCCTGACGATCCGGACGCCATGGTGCTGCGCGACGGTATCGCGCCTGCCATAGAAGCCGCGAATCGGCGCGGCATTCCGGTCATCCTCATCACTAATCAGTCCGGTATCGCGCGCGGCTATTTTGGCTGGGATGCCTTCGCCCGGGTCAATCAGCGGGTGCTCGAACTGCTTGCCGAGAAGAACGCAGCCGTCGACATGGTGCTGGCCTGCGCCTACCACGAGGCCGGTTCGGGCCCGCTGGCGATGGCCGATCATCCGATGCGCAAGCCCAATCCGGGCATGCTGCTCGAGGCAGGGCGCCGCCTCGGCCTCGATCTCAAGCGATCGCTGATCGTCGGCGACAAGCCGGCCGACATGGAAGCAGGCCAGCGCGCCGGCCTCGAGCGCGGCTGGCTTGTCGATGGCGAAGCCACACCGATGGGCGGCTTTTCCGTTTTGCCGCTGCGCGATGTGCGGGACCTGGAAGGTCTGCTCACCGCGATACGATCGCAATGATCGCGGATTGATTCAAAATTGAGCGCCAAGCCGCTGTTTTTCCAGCGGCTTCATCGGAAGCCGGCGCATTAAGCCGGAAAGGCGACCAGCCCCTCATCCTTGACCCGGCGGATGGTCAGCGCGGTGCGCACCGTGTCGACATTGGGCGCCGAGGCGAGCTCCTCGATGACGAAGGTCTGGAAGGTGCCAAGGTCGCTTGCCACGCAATGCAGCAGGAAATCGGACTCGCCCGACACCATCCAGGCATCGCGAACGATCGGCCAGCCCCTCGTCCGCTCCGCAAAAGCCTTGAGCTCGGCGTCGGCCTGATGGTGCAGGCCGATCAGGCAGAAGGCGACGACATCCATGCCGAGCGCCGGCGCATTGAGGAGCGCACGGTAACCGCGGATGATGCCGGCCTCTTCCAGTCGCCTGACGCGGCGCAGGCAAGGCGGCGCCGAGATGCCGACGCGGCCGGACAACTCGACATTGGTCATACGACCGTCACTCTGCAGCTCTCGCAGGATCTTCCAGTCGATGGCGTCGAGATCGGCTTTGAGCGGCATGATCGGCTTTCGCGCAAGAATCTTTCGCGATTTTGTAATTTGGTTTCGCGCACGAGGCCACCCCTTTGCGATGATTTTTCTGCAACTGGCTGCGATATGGCCCTGTATACCGCTATGAAGCTTTCCGGGGACGAAGGCCAAGCTGCCTTGCTGGCTTGGCGGGCAGCACTTACATTACCGGCAACAAAACCACGGCCCTCGCGCCGCAGGGGACTTTTTCATGAACACCAAACACGCGCCCGTTCTCATCATCGGCTCCGGGCCGGCCGGCTACACCGCGGCGATCTATGCCGCCCGCGCCATGCTGAAGCCGATGCTTGTCGCCGGCCTGCAGCAGGGCGGTCAGTTGATGATCACCACCGACGTCGAAAACTATCCGGGCTTCGCCGATCCGATCCAGGGCCCCTGGCTGATGGAGCAGATGCTCAAGCAGGCCGAGCATGTCGGCACCGAGATCGTCAACGACATCATCACCGAGGTCGACCTCAATGTGCGGCCGTTTCGCGCCACCGGCGATTCCGGCACCGTCTACACCGCCGACGCTTTGATCATCGCCACCGGCGCGCAAGCCAAGTGGCTGGGTATCCCGTCCGAGCAGACGTTCATGGGCTTCGGCGTCTCGGCCTGCGCCACCTGCGACGGCTTCTTCTATCGCGGCAAGGATGTCGCCGTGGTCGGCGGCGGCAATTCGGCGGTGGAGGAGGCGCTCTACCTCGCCAACCTCGCCAGGAGCGTCACCGTCATTCACCGCCGCAACGATTTCCGCGCCGAGCGTATCCTGCGCGAGCGGCTGTTCAAGAAGGACAATGTCCGCATCATCTGGGATACCGTCGTCGACGAGATCACCGGGCAGCCGGGCAAGGCACCGCTGCCGCCTTCGGTCGACGGCTTGAAGCTGCGCAATGTGGTGACGGGCGAAGTGTCGCGGCTGCAGGTCGATGGCGTCTTTGTCGCGATCGGCCATGCGCCGGCGGTCGAGCTTTTCATCGGCAAGCTGAAGCAGAAGCCGAACGGCTATCTGTGGACGGCGCCCGATTCGACCCGTACCGACGTTCCCGGCGTTTTCGCCGCCGGCGACGTCACCGACGATGTCTACCGGCAAGCGGTTACAGCTGCCGGGCTCGGTTGCATGGCCGCGCTCGAGGCGGAGAAATATCTGGCGGGGATCGAGGTTCACCGCGAAGCGGCGGAATAATCGATCGGCTGAAAAAAGCCGTTTAAAAGCCTGATTTTTCATTCAGACGCCAAGGGCAACACGAGGGGAATCATGGCGCTGGACTGGGACAAGCTACGCGTGTTTCACGCTGCGGCGGAGGCTGGGTCGTTTACCCATGCCGCCGAAACGCTGCATCTGTCGCAGTCGGCGATCTCGCGGCAGGTCAGCGCACTGGAGCATGACGTCGGCGTGGCGCTGTTCCATCGCCACGCGCGTGGCCTCGTGTTGACCGAGCAGGGCGAGATGCTGTTCCGCACGGCACATGACGTGCTGATGAAGCTGGAGACGATCAAGTCGCGGCTGACCGAGACCAAGGATCGCCCGTCCGGCGTGCTGAGGGTCACGACAACGGTGGGGCTCGGGGCCGGCTGGCTGACCGAGCGCGTGCAGGAATTCATCGAGCTCTACCCCGAGATCAGCCTGCAGCTCATCCTCGCCAACGAGGAACTCGACCTCACCATGCGTCAGGCCGATTGCGCCATCCGCCTACGCCAGCCGCAGCAGCCGGATCTTATCCAGCGCCGGCTGTTCACGGTGCATTTCCACCTTTATGCGTCGCCTTCCTATGTGGCGAAGTTCGGCAAGCCCGCCTCGATCGCCGAGCTCAGGAACCACCGGATCGTCACCTTCGGCGTGCCGGTGCCCTCGCATCTGTCGGAGCTGAACTGGCTGGAGACGGTCGGCGATTTCGAGGGCGGGCAAAGGGTGCCGACGCTGCAGATCAACGACATCCTGTCTATCAAGCGCGCGGTCCAGGGCGGCGCCGGCATCGCCATGCTGCCCGACTACGTCATCAACAAGGACTCGAACCTCGTCCAGTTGCTGCCCGAAACCGAGGTGCCGTCCTTCGACACCTATTTCGCCTATCCCGACGCGATGAAGAACCAGGCGAAGCTGCACGTGTTCCGCGATTTCATCATCGCCAAGGCGCGCAGTTGGTCCTACTAGCAGGACCTGCCGATATTCGGGTGGTGCCGGCCTGACCTGGCCCACGACAGGGACTTAAGCGCGCCATGGCGTGGGGCAGCCAGCCGGAGACAGCGCGCCCGGGGCGGAGACAAAGAACAAGGCGCTGCCGGCATTTGCCGAAAAAGTTCGCATCGGGCTCTCCTGCCGCAGAAATAAACGCGACCAGCCCAAGTTCGCATCATTGTGAATTTAGCGTATTTCGGCACCGGAATCTGACCCGGTTTGCATATCAGCGATCGCTTTCAGTCCGGAACGGCTCTGGATTCGGCGATTTTTTCTGGTCCTATCGGTTCTCGCGACGGATTAGACCACAGCCTACCTCTTTTTGCATGCGTGTGTTGCAAAATAGATGCTTGTTTCTTGAGCATGATGAGCACATATATAGTTCATCTCCAGGGCGCGTTCTCCTCCCATTAGCGCCCTCGAGTGTTCCCCTCTGGAGGTTAGCCCTAATCGGCACTTCCAATCAAACTCAGCCGGATCTTTATTGATCCGGCTTTTTTGTTGCGCCGAAGTCACGCCGACACCAGAAATGCGTGCGCGCGGCCCGCGTAACAGTGACATGTAACATCGGGTAACATGTCGCAGACGCACTCTATCGATTAGGTAGATCATAGGACGCGGTTGGTCGGTCCGGGAGATGGGGGCATCACTCGGACAGGCCGGGCTCAGGCAGCTACCGCGTCCGATCCATTTCCTGATGCGGCGGACCTGCCGTTGCCTCCCAAGGAAGACAGTCCGCAATAAGAACGGCGCCCGGACGATCCGGGCGCCGTTTTCGCGTCTTCAACAAGATCCGATCAGGCGGCCTTGCCGTTGGCGTTCATCGCCTCGTCGGCGAGGCGCCCGGTCAGCTCGGCCATATGGTCGAAGACGGCCTTGTAGCTGGCGACGCCTGCCGTCGCCGAGCGCAGCTCGATGATCAGGTCGCCGATCTCGGCCTGGGGCATGGTCGCTTCGACCACGTCCCAGCCCGGCCAGCCGGGCCGCGCGTCATAGCCAAGGATCTGGCCGCGCCGCTGCGGGATCAAAGCGATAATCCTCGAGGTCGCATCTGAAGGCGTGACGATCTCGACCTTCATGATCGGTTCCAGCAGAACCGGCGAACAGGCCGCCATGCCTTCCTTCATCGCCAGCTTGGCCGCCATCTGGAAGGCCATGTCGGACGAGTCGACGGCATGATAGGAGCCGTCCGAAAGGTTGACGGCGACATCGACCACCGGGAAGCCGAGCGGACCGGATTTCAGATAGTCGCGGATGCCGGTCTCCACCGACTGGATGTAGGTTTTTGGCACGACGCCGCCGGTGATGGTGTCGGTGAACTGGAAACCCGTGCCGCGCGGCAGCGGCTTGATCTCGATCACCACGTCGCCGAACTGGCCGTGGCCGCCCGACTGTTTCTTGTGGCGGCCGCGCTGCTGCGCGGATTTGCGGATCGTCTCGCGATAAGGCACCGCCGGCGAATGGCCATCGATCGGGATCTGGTTCTTGCCCTCCAGCCGCTCGCGCACGACGCGCAGGTGCATTTCGCCATGGCCCGACAATACGGTCTCCGCGGAATCCTGGTTGTGGTGCAGGCTGAGCGAGGGGTCTTCCTCGGCTAACCTCTGGATCGCTGCCGACATCTTGACCTCGTCCTTGCGCTCCTTGGGGCGCAGAGCGAATGCGAACACCGGTTGCGGGGGCTCCAGGGCGATCAGCGGCTTGATGCCGCCCTTGGCCGAACTCAGCGTTTGGCCGGTCCTGACATTGTCGAGCTTGCCGAGCGCGACGGTATCGCCAGCCTTGGCCGACGGCAGCTTCAACTGGTCTTTGCCAAGCATCTTGTAGATGCCGGAGACCTTCGTCGTGTCGCCGCTGGAGAGGAAGAGTTCGGCCGCGTCGGCCACCTGGCCGGAAAGCACACGCGAAATAGACAGTTTGCCGCCATGCGCGGTGTGGATGGTCTTCATCACCTGCACGACCGTCTGGCTGCCATCAGGCGCGCCAAGGCGCTTGCGCGTCGCCTCGACGTCAGGCGCGTCGTGGCGGATAGCTTTCAACAGGCGCAGCACACCGTTGCCCTTCTCGGCGGTACCGATCAGCACCGGCGTCACCGAGCCGGCGCGCAGGTCAGCGGCAAGGTCATCGAAGATCGCGTCCTTCGGGGGCTCGATCTCCTCCAGCAACTGCTCCATCAGCTGGTCGTCATGGTCGGCCAGCGTCTCCAGCATCGAGAACCGTGCCTCGAGCTCGCGCGCCTTGTCGTCGTCCGGAATCTCGGCGACCTGGCTTTCGGCATATTCGCGGTAGACATAGGCGCGCTCCAAGGCCAGATCGATCGAGCCGATGACGACACCATCCTTGCGCAATGGAATCTGGCGCAGCAGCAGCGGCGCCGAACTGGCCGGCTGCAGCATCTTTAGCGTCTCGCGCACGCCGGCGACCGCCTTGTCCACCTTGTTGAGGAACAGGATGCGCGGCACGCCGAGATCGTCGAGCTTGCGCATGATGAGCTGAAGCGCGGGTATCTTCTTTTCGTCCGCTTCGGCCACGACCACGGCGACATCGCAGGCGGCAAGCACCGGCTCCGCCTCGAAGGCGAACTCGATGGAACCGGGGCAATCGACGAAGGTGAACTGCTCGCCCATGAATTCCGTCGTGGCAAAGGTCGCCTCGACGCTCATGGCGTGGGCGCGGGCTTCTGGCGAATGATCGGAAACCGTGTTGCCCGATGAGACGGGATTCTGGCGGGGAATGGCGCCCGTGCGGGCGAGGATAGCTTCGAGAAGTGTCGTCTTACCGCTTGCGAAGGGACCGACTATGGCGATGCATTTCGGTCCCGTGCGTCGTCCTCCGGCGCGATTACCCATGGCTGACCTCCACTCAGGCGTTTCCCTGGGAGCGGCGGCCGGCCTGTTCAGCCGTCGCGGGCGGGGTTGTTGCTCACCACCTGCCAAGGCCATCGTCACACGGGTTCGCGGAGAGGGCAAGGAAAATAGGAAATGCGCCGGCTTTGGTTTTGTGCTCGGTTTCGAACAGCCCGGTGGCTCAAGCGCTCAAAGGCGATTGCGTCGGTCGCCATATAGCAAGAAACTGACCTCCCGCTGCGGCGGACCGGTCCCTAACGATTTGAGAGTTTCTACGATGAAGATCATTGCGTGCGGCAGCGTGCCGACGATCATCGCGCCTGAAAAGTATTTCACCGGCAAGGTGCTGCAGACGCCGATCATCGAGAAGGAGGCGCCGGCGCGGCTGAGGGCAACCCTGGTCAGTTTCGAACCGGGCGCCCGCACGCATTGGCACACGCACCCGCTCGGCCAGACGCTCTACGTCACGGCCGGCGCCGGGCTTGCGCAAACGTGGGGCGGGCCGATCGAGGTGATCAGGGCCGGCGACGTCATCTCCTTCGCGCCGGGCGAAAAGCACTGGCACGGCGCCGGGCCGAAGACCACGATGACGCATGTCGCCATGCAGGAAGCGCTGGACGGCGTCCATGCCGAGTGGCTCGAGGCGGTCTCCGACGAACAGTATGGCGGCTGATTGCCGTCCAACAATACCCGGCACCCGGCGCGAAGCCGGGTTTTGTGGATGGCGGCGTTGCCGATCAGGTCAGCGACGCAGTGAAGCGCTGGATGCGGGTGCAGGCTTCCTCCAGCAGCGCCTCCGATGTTGCGTAGGAGATGCGGAAGTTCGGGCCGAGGCCGAAGGCCGATCCGAACACAACGGCAACGCCTTCGGCGTCGAGCAGCTCCGAGCAGAAGACTTCGTCATTGTCGATGACCTTGCCGGCCTTCGTCTTCTTGCCGATCAGCTCAGCGCAGGACGGATAGACGTAGAAGGCGCCTTCCGGCGATGGGCAAGAGATGCCGCGCGCCTGGTTGAGCATCGACACGACGAGGTCGCGCCGCCCCTGGAAGATCGCCCTGTTCTTGGCGATGAAGTCCTGCGGGCCGTTGAGCGCCTCGACGGACGCCCATTGCGCGATGGTGCAGGCGCCGGAAGTCTGCTGGCCCTGGATCATGTCCATTGCCTTGATCAGCGGCACCGGGCCGGCGGCGTAGCCGATACGCCAGCCGGTCATGGCATAGGCCTTCGACACGCCGTTCATGGTTAGCGTGCGCTCGTAGAGGCTCGGTTCGACCTCGGCGATGGTCTTGAAGACGAAGTCGCCATAGGTCAGGTGCTCATACATGTCGTCGGTCAGCGTCCAGACATGCGGGTGCTTGAGCAGCACGTCGGCCAGGGCCCTGAGTTCACGCTCGGTGTAAGCGGCGCCCGATGGGTTGGACGGCGAGTTCATCAGCAGCCATTTCGTCTTCGGCGTGATCGCCCTTTCCAGCACCTCAGCCGTCAGCTTGAAGCCGTTGTCGATCGAGGTGTCGGCAAAGACGGACGTGCCGCCGCAGATCGCCACCATTTCCGGGTAGCTCACCCAATAGGGGCGCGGGATGATGACCTCGTCGCCGGGGTTCAGCGTCGCCATGAAGGCGTTGAACAGGATCTGCTTGCCGCCGGTGCCGACGATGGTCTGCTCCGGTCGGTAGTCGAGATTGTTCTCGCGCTTGAATTTTTTCGCGATCGCCTCGCGCAGCGGCGCGATGCCGGAGACCGGCGGGTACTTGGTCTCGCCACGCCGGATCGCCTCGATCGCCGCGTTCTTGATGTTATCGGGCGTGTCGAAGTCCGGCTCGCCGGCGCCGAGGCCGATGACGTCACGGCCGGCATTTTTCAGCTCACGCGCTTTCTGCGTCACCGCGATGGTCGCGGAAGGCTTCACGCGGGAAAGGGCGTCGGCAAGAAAGGCCATGACAGAGCGTCTCCAAGAGAAGGGCGCGGCCAGGAGCGGCCGCGGCGCCTCTCATGTCGCATCATCGGGCCAAGCGCAAGCATTGTCGGGTGATCCAGAGGTCAAGGTGGCGTGAGCGGCAACTATAAATTCATCAACGAGCGGTAAACCCTTGGCTGGCAGGATGGCAGATCGAATTCCGCTTATTCTGCGGAGCGAGGGACCTTTGTCGCGCAGCATCGGGCTTGCCCATATCATCCGTCATGATGACGGCACCTCAAGCGGTGTCTGGGGAATCTACACGCTGCAGAGCGCCTTCCAGCCAATCTTCGCCTTCGATGGAGGCAAGCTTTCGCTCGTCGCCTTCGAGGGGCTTATCCGCCCGTTCCGCGACGGTGAGCCGCAATCGCCGATGAGCTTCTTCGGCACTTGCCCCGCAGGCGACCGGCTGCATATCGAGGCGCTGACCAGGACGCTGCATCTGCTCAACGCCGGCGGCTGTCTGCCGCAAGAGGCGTCGATTTTCGTCAATTTCGATCCGTCGGTGTTCACCGACCGCGCCATCGTCGACAAGGCGCTGCGCGACATGCGGCTGGTGCTGCACGAGGCCGGCATCGACCCGCGCCGTATCGTGTGCGAGGTCACCGAGCAGAAATCGGCTTCGCAGGAAACGCTCTACAGCTTCGTCGAGGCGCTGCGCGCCAACGGGTTCCGCATCGCCGTCGACGATTACGGCGCCGACGAATCCGACATCAACCGCATCAAGGAATTGCGGCCGGACATCGTCAAGTTCGACGCCAACTGGATCACGCAGCTGATGGAGTCCGGAGCCGGATTCGCGCTGCTGACGACGATGGTGACGAGCTTCGAAAGTCAGGGCATCCGCACGGTTTTCGAAGGCATCGAGGAAGGCTGGCAGCTCGAGCTCGCCGAGAAATCCGGGGCGTCGATGGTGCAAGGCTATGTGCTTGCCCGGCCGGAGCTGGCCTCGACCAGTCTTCGCGTCTTCGGCAAGAGCGTGCAGGCGCCCGCGGCCGGGGAGGGCAAAACGATCGCGGCCGCCAGTCCCGCTCCGGTGGCGTCAGCTCGCCCGACCAAGGCGTTTGGGCGCAAGGTGACGCCATGATCGGGCGGCCCGACAGGCAGCGCCCCGAAAGGCGGCGAAGTGTCGCCGAAGCGATCTTCGAAGACGAGATCGGCCTTCAATTCGGCGTCTATGGCGAGTTCCGGCTGTGGAGCGCCTACCAGCCGATCTTCGCGCCGCGTGGCAGATCGCTGCAACCCGTCGCCGTCGAGGCGCTGATCGAGCCGCGGCGCGTCGCGACGCCGGTTGCGCCGCAAGTTTTCTTCGACAGCGTTGCGGCAAAGGACCGTCTGTTCGTCGAGACGATGTGCCGGATGCTGCATCTCGGCAACTACCGCAACATCGGCGTCGATGGCCTTACCCTGTTCTTCAACTACAATCCGATGATCAACGATCATCTCGGACGGGCGCTCGCCGAGATCCGGCTGATGGCCAGGCATCTCGGCGATTTCGGCCTCGAGCCGGCCATGCTGGTCTGCGAGATCACCGAGCAGGCAGCCGACGAGCATGTGCTCGCCCGCCTCGTGCGCGAGATGAGGCGTGGCGGTGTCCGCATCGCCATCGATGACTTCGGCACCGGACATTCGACCGAAGCGCGCATCGGCCTGCTGTCGCCCGACATCGTCAAGATCGACGGCGGCTGGTTCGCCGAGTTCTGCCGCCATGCCGCCGCCGAGCGGTTCTTCCGGCCGCTGGTTTCGACGCTGCACGACCGCGGCGCCAAGGTGCTGGTCGAGGGCATCGAGCATGCCACGCATCTGCGCGTCGCGCTCGATGGCGGCGTCGACCTCCTGCAAGGATATCACCTCGCCCGCCCGGCGCTCGCCGGCACCATCTTCAACGAAGAGCCGCTGGCGATCGATGCGCTGCTCGGCATGGACAACAAGGTAGTGCCTTTGCATCAGCGCCGCTGATGCTTTCACTCAAAAACAAATCACTGGATGAACTCCGCACAGGCGAGTTAGAGGCTGCCAATCGTTCGTCGCGCGCGGAGAGGGGCCATGATCCTTTATGACATGATTGACAGCGGCAATTGCTACAAGCCGCGTCTGTTGATGGCAAAGCTCGGCATTCCCTTCACCCGCATCGAAGTGAGCTCGCACACCGGCGAGACGCGCAAGGCCGACTATGTCGCCAAGAACCCCAACGCGATGGTGCCGCTGCTCGAGCTCGACGACGGCCGACGCATCGCTGAATCCAACGCCATTCTGCTCTATCTCGCCGAAGGCACGCGCTTCCTGCCGGCCGACAGATATGAGCGGGCGCTGGCGTATCAGTGGCTGTTCTTCGAGCAGTACAGCCACGAGCCCTATATCGCGGTGCGCAAGGCGCTGCTCACATTTCCCGAGAGGGCGAAGGATGCGACGCCGGAACGGTTGGCGCTGACCTTGGAGCGCGGCAACAAGGCGCTCGGCGTGATGAACAAGCATCTGGAGCAGAACGCCTTTTTTGCCGGCGCCAGCTACAGCGTCGCCGACATTGCGCTCTATGCCTACACTCACACCGCCGAGATGGGCGGTTTCCAGCTCGACGCCTATCCGGCCGTGGTGGAGTGGCTGAAGCGGGTCGAGACGGACAAGGGGCGCGTGCCGATCGAGTGGGTGGGGTAGTCTGTTTCTATGCCGCAGCATTTTGCAGCCGCCGAATGCTGGCTATTTGATGAGACGATCGTATTCGGCATGGGGTGCCGATCCAGATCCAGTCGAAGCATCAGCGCTTTCGAGGGCCAAGGCCCGATAAGTGTCGTCTATCCTCGCCGACCAAAGCTCTCCCACCTTTTGAAATGGAGGGATGGATGTCGCGGATTGGTCTCATCGAAGTGAAGTTCTTGTCGGCCGGTACGGCGAACGGCCTTTGGTCACGCAGTTTGCCGGCAGCAAAGTGGGACCACAAGCGCGGGCGGCGGCTTGCCAATTCAGGCAACAAAAAAGGCGGGACAATGCCCGCCTTCCTATGCCGGTAGCCTGATCGGAAGCGTTGGGGCCGGGCCGGCAGCTATCTGCTGTTCCAGCTTGTCGGGTCCTTTCGCTCCGGCGCGCTTATCGCACGACCGTCAGTACATCCGTGACTTGCCGCCCGCTCCAGGCTCTCGCCCGGTGCGCGTCGCTAACTAGGCGCATTGTGCAATGCCAGGCGATCACGCCCGGCTGCAAAATGCCAGCGCCAAATCAGGCTGCCTTGCTCAGAGACCCAGCAGCGGACTTGCCGGTGCGGCGGTCCTGCTCGATCTCGAAGCTGATCTTCTGGCCTTCAACGAGGGTGGTCATGCCAGCGCGCTCGACGGCGGAGATGTGGACGAAAACGTCCGCGCCGCCATTGTCGGGCTGGATGAAGCCGTAGCCCTTGGTGGCGTTGAACCACTTAACCGTACCAGTTGCCATGTAGAGTCCTTCACATTTGCTTCGTTTGACCGGACCAAAGCCCGGCCGGTGGTATCGAAATTTTGGAGATAGACGTCAGCAAACGCGAAGATCGCGGCCCGATCGATCGGCCAAATTCAATGCGCCGGATATAGTATGGTTCGCGAACGAAAACAAGATGGCGTTACCGGCATGTGCCGCGATAGCGTCCAACGGAGCCCACTGCGCTTGGAAGGTTTGCAGCCGGGGATGCGTTGTGGAGGGAAGATGCGCTTGCTGTTGCGGGAGAAGATCATGAGGACAATTCTGCTTGCCGCCTGCCTGATGTTGGTGGCCGCCGAGGCGCAGGCCGTCTCGCGCTACGACCCGACGCGCATGAGCTGCGACCGCGTGCGGGCGACGATCGCCAGGCAGGGCGCGGTCATCCTGCGCTATCAGTCGACGCGCGTGCCGGGACTGCCGCTTTATGACCGCTATGTGCGGGACGAGCGCTTCTGCAACATGGGCGAGGTGAGAGCGCGGGCCTATGTGCCGAGCGCCGATACTAAATCCTGCCCCGTCTATATCTGCAAACGGCCGGACTTCGACCGGCATTTCCGACGGCGGATCTTCCCACGCCATTAGAGTCCTTTCGGCAAGCTGTGTCAGAACGCGAATGATGCCTGAGCGGCCGGCGGCGGACCGACCCGCACGCCTTCCATGGCCAGCATCTTCTCCTTGGTGGCCGAGCCGCCAGTAGCCGAGAAGCCGCCGATCTTGCCCCCCGCGGCAAGGATGCGGTGGCAGGGAATGACCAGCGGCACCGGATTGGCGCCGAGGGCTGCACCGGTTTCGCGGGCAAGCCCGGCATGGCCGGCCCGCTTGGCCAGTTCGCCATAGGTGGTGGTCTCGCCGAAGCCGAGCTTGCGCGCAGCGTCATAGATGGCGAGGCGGAAATCGTCGACGCCGTCGAGATCGACCGGCACGCCGGAGAAATCGACATCCTCCCCGGCCGCATAGGCCTTGATCGAGGCGATCAGTTCGACCACCCATTGCGGCTGTTCGGTGGAGGTAGAGACGCCGGCATGGCGAAACAGGCGGCGCTCGACCGCTTCGCGGCTACGCTCGGGCAGGCAGAGCCGGATCAGGCCCTTTTCGCTCCAGGCGATGCCCATGAAGCCGATCACTGTTTCTAACACTGCGTGGCCGGCCGTGATCGGCAATGCGTTTTCCATGGGTGCGCTCCTTTCCGCAAACTGCGAAAAACGGGTACATCTCCAGTACAGATGGGGAACAATATCGCAGTTTGCTTCGAGTCTCGCCACCCGAAAGCTGCACACTGGCCCTGATTGCCCGGTTGGAATCGCTGGTGTAAGGACTTTTCAACAACGGACAATCGGACCTGCAGGGCTTGGCAGCGAAAATCATCTTCACCGCGATCGGCGTGCTCGTTGCCGCTGCCGGCCTCAGCGGCTGTACCTCGACCTCACAGATGAAACCCTCGCCGGCGCTTGCGGCGGCATCGACGCCGGCCGCCGAGGACGACACACCGACCATCGCGCTGCCCGAAACCGTTGCTGTGCTGCCGGAGCCTTCCGGCCTCGCTCAGGTGCAAACGGCGGCGCTGACCGGCGATGCCGTGGCCCTGGCGACGGCACCTGGGGCGACGGCGCCTGGCGCGACGACGGCTGGTGCGCCGTTGCCGCCGCCGGCGCAACCCGGCGCCGCCCTTCCGCCGCCGGCGCAACCTGCCGCGTTCGCCGGCTCGACACCCGTCGCCGGGCAGTTTCCGCCGCCGCCGGTGCTGCTGGCCGGCGCATCGCCGACCGGCCCCGGTGCGCTCAAGCAGGCCGCCGCCTACAAGAGCGCCGCTGTTGCCATGCCGGTCACCGGCCAATCAGCGAAGGTGGCTCCCATGCCGGGCGTGCAGCAGGTCGCCTATGTGATGCCGCAGAACCCGGCGCTGCTTGCCCAACCGGGCCAGCCCGAACAGCATGCCACAGGTCCGCGCGCCGAGATCGAGCGGCTGATCGAGAAATATTCGGCGATCTACGAAGTGCCGGTCGATCTGGTGCGCCATGTCGTCAACCGCGAGAGCACCTTCAATCCGAAGGCCTATAATCACGGTCATTGGGGACTGATGCAGATCAAGCACGCGACCGCACGCGGCATGGGCTATGACGGGCCGGCAGCCGGCCTGTTCGACGCCGAAACCAATCTCAAATACGCTGTCAAATACCTGCGCGGCGCCTGGCTGGTCTCGGGCGGTAATGCCAAGCGGGCCGACCAGCTCTATCAGACGGGCTATTATTACGACGCCAAGCGCAAGGGCCTGCTCGATCAAACGGGTCTCGGCGTCGACCGCCGCCGCCTGCAGCCAGGCGCCTGAGCGCCGGCAACGAGGCGCGTCCCATCGGTCTTTGGGGCAGTTGCATGCGTGACACTGACAGCCGCCGGCCGCCGACCCCAAACGATGTCCGCCTTCGCAAGCTTCTCGATGATGCGCTGACCGCGCCGCATTGGCCGGAAGGCTTCGTCATGCGCCCGTTCGAGCACAGGGATGCGCAGGCCCTGCACGCGCTGCTGGAAGAGGCATTCGACGACGGCGCCGAAGGTCCGTTCGACGAATGGTGGCCGCGCATCTCAGACGATGCCGAGTTCGATCCGGACCTCTGTTTCCTCGTCATCGACGGCAAGGGGCTGCTGGCGGGCGCCGCGCTTTGCTGGGCGTCGGGCTTCGTCAAGGATCTGGCGGTTCATCCGGACTCGCGAAGGCACGGCATCGGCGAGGCGCTGATGCGGCACGTGTTCCTGACTTTCCGCGACAGGGGTGCAGCCCATGTCGACCTCAAGACCAACACGGTGAAGAACCCCGCCGCCTTCAGGCTTTACGAGCGGCTCGACATGCTCCCAGTGGCGTGGGAAGGGTAACGCTTCGCGGCATTTGCCTGCGGCGGCACAACCGAATGCGGGGCGCATTGTGAACCGCTTCACACAAGCTGACGTTAGGGCATGCTAATGCGTCGTGGTGCAGGGCGGCCGATCGGCGGATCGACGCTGGCAAGGCGTCGGAGGGGCTGTGCCGGCATGCGTCAGCCACTCCAAGGCGGGCTCCGGGGCGGCGGGTTTCGGAGCCCGCCCGCTTTGGGCGTGCGGCCAATCGCGAGATCTCCCTTAACCGAGTGACTCGGGTCAGTCCCCTCGCGGCCCGTCCCCGATGGCCATGTCGGGAACCCCGAAGCGTCGCTCCGCATTCAATGCGGGCGGAGGGTCATCATCAGCCGACGCGGCAAGGTCCGCGTGGACGGTTCCGAGGCGAGGCCCACCAGCATGAAATTTTACCGCGCATTCCTCGCACTTGCCGTCGGCGCGATGCTCGCGGTGGCGCCGGCTCGCGCGGTCGAGCTGTCGATCGTGTCGGGCGACACGGGCAACGGCATCAAGGTCTTGCGCGAGATACTCGACCGCTACCAGAAGCGGAGCGGCAACAAGGTCGACATCGTGGTGATACCGCCGTCGGGCACCGACCAGTTCGGTCAGTTCAGATTGTGGCTCGCGGCGGGAAACAGCGACATCGACGTCTACCAGACCGACGTGATCTGGGCGCCGCAGCTTGCCAGCCAACTCGTCGATCTCACTGCGGCGACCAGGGATATCGTGGCCGAGCACTTCCCGTCGATCATCCAGTCGCAGACCGTGAACGGAAAGCTGGTGGCGCTGCCGATCTTCACCGACGCGCCGGCACTCTATTACCGCAAGGATCTGCTCGACAAATATGGCGCCAAGGTGCCGACCACCTGGCAGGAACTGGCCGACACCGCCAAGCTCGTCATGGACAAGGAGCGCACCGCCGGCAACAAGGACCTGTGGGGTTTCGTCTTCCAGGGCAACGCCTATGAGGGGCTGACCTGCGACGCGCTCGAATGGGTGAGGTCGAATGGCGGCGGCCAGATCATCGAGCCCAACGGCACGGTCTCCATCAACAATCGACAAGCCGCGGCCGCGCTCGACATGGTCAAGGGCTGGATCGGCACCATTGCGCCGCCGGGCGTGCTCGCTTACCAGGAAGAGGAATCGCGCGGCGTCTGGCAGACCGGCAATGCCGTCTTCATGCGCAACTGGCCCTATGCCTATGCGCTCGGCAACAGCGAGACCTCACCGATCAAGGGCAAGTTCGATGTGGCGCCGCTGCCGGCAGGAACCGGCGAAGACGCCCGGCCGACGGCAACGCTCGGCGGCTGGAACCTCGCGGTTTCCAAATATTCCAAGCACCAGGACGCGGCGATCGATCTGGTGAAGTTCATCGCCTCGCCCGAGATGCAGAAGTATCGGACGCTGAGGACGTCCAACCTGCCCACCATCAAAGCGCTCTATGACGATCCCGATATCGCCAGGGAACAGCCGATCGTCCCGCGATGGAAGCAGATATTTCTGAACGCGGCGCCGCGCCCTTCGGCGGTCGCCAAAATCAAGTACAACGAAGCCTCGAGCCAGTTTTGGACGGCCGTCCACAATACCATGTCGGGCGACGGCAGCGCCGCCGACAATCTGGCCGATCTGGAAGCCAGGCTGACCAGGCTGAAGGGCAAGGGCTGGTGAGGGCGATGCCTGTGAGCCGCTCGCGCCTGATGCGGCAACGCGTGCGCTCGGCCTGGCTGTTTCTGGCGCCGATGCTTCTGGTCCTTGCCGCCGTCGCCGGCTGGCCGCTCCTGCGCACTTTCTACTACAGCTTCACCGACGCCTCGCTGGCCGATCTCGACGCTCGCCAATGGATCGGCTTCGACAATTATTTCTCGGTGCTCAGCATGCCGAGCGGCCGCGTGCTCTATGACGGGCTGCTCGCCGATCCGGTCTGGTGGCGCGCCGTCTGGAACACGCTGCTCTTCGCCGTAGTCTCGGTGGGCTGTGAAACGGTCCTCGGCATGATCGTGGCGCTCGTTCTCAACGCCGACTTCAGAGGCCGCGGCATCGTCAGGGCGGCGATCCTCATTCCATGGGCGATCCCGACCATCGTCTCGGCCAAGATGTGGCAGTGGATGCTCAACGACCAGTTCGGCATCATCAATGCGGTGCTGCTCAAACTTGGCCTGATCGACGCGAAAATCGCCTGGACCGCGAGCACCGACACGGCGATGATCGCGGTGCTGATCGTCGACATCTGGAAGACGACACCGTTCATGGCGCTGCTTTTCCTGGCCGCGCTGCAGATGCTGCCGCGCGATGTTATCGAGGTCGCCAGGCTCGACGGCGCCAATCCGTGGCAGATCTTCTGGAAGGTGACCTTGCCGCTCATCCGCCCGGCGGTCATGGTTGCGGTGATCTTCCGCGCGCTCGACGCGCTGCGCATCTTCGACCTGATCTACGTGCTGACGCCCAACAATGTGCACACCAAATCGATGTCGGTGTTCGTGCGCGAGAACCTGTTCGAGTTCGACAAGTTCGCCTATGGCTCGGCCGCCTCGACGCTGCTTTTCCTGATCGTCGCGCTGCTCACCATTTCCTACATCCGCATCGGCCGGATAGAGCTGGAAGGAGGCCGCTGAGATGGCGATGTTGAAGCGTTTAGGCTTCTTCCTCCTGGTGGGGGCAATCGTCTTCGTCGCGGTGTTTCCGCTCTATTACGCCGTCGTCACCAGCCTGAAATCCGGCACCGAGTTGTTCGAGGCGAGCCTTTGGCCGCAGGCGTTAAGCCTCGCCAACTACAGGAACGTGCTGGTCGAAGGTCCTTTCCTGCGCAATCTCTTGAATTCCTTGGTCGTCTCGGGCGCCGTCGTGCTCATCTCGCTGCTGCTCGGCGTGACATCCGCCTACGCGCTGGCACGCGTCCGGTTCCGCGGCCGTTCGGCGCTGATGCTTGCCATATTGTCGGTGTCGATGTTTCCGCAGGTCGCGGTGCTGGCCGGCCTGTTCGAGATCATCCGGGCCTTCGGCCTCTACAATTCGCTCATCGCACTGATCTTCTCCTACATGATCTTCACGCTGCCGTTCACCGTCTGGGTGCTCACCGCCTTCGTGCGCGACCTGCCGGTCGAAATCGAGGAAGCGGCGATCCTCGACGGCGCGACGCCATGGATCATCGTCACTCGCGTCTTTCTGCCGCTGATGTGGCCCGCATTGGCGACGACAGGGCTGCTCGCCTTCATCGGCGCATGGAACGAGTTCCTGTTTGCGCTGACCTTCACCTCCAACAACGCGCAGCGCACGGTGCCGGTGGCGATCGCGCTGCTTTCCGGCAACTCGCAGTTCGAGATCCCCTGGGGCAACATCATGGCCGCTTCGGTGATCGTCACGGTGCCGCTGGTGGTGCTGGTGCTGATCTTCCAACGCAAGATCGTTTCCGGCCTAACCGCCGGCGGCGTGAAGGGATAGGCCGTGCTGATGTTCAGGTGATGCCGGGCTGCGAATGGCGGTGTCCTGCGCTTCGGTGTTCACGTACTTCAAGCACGCTCCGGTATTCTCGGTACGACCATCCTCGGCTCGGCCTGACCCTGACTCAACACGGCCTCCTTCACGCCCTCAACGCAACCGGCAGCGCCATTTCGCGTTGGAAGTGCAAGGGGCTGATCGGAGATTCCAGATGAAAACGCTTCTGACCGCGGCCGCCATGGCGCTCCTTGCCGGCGCGCCGGCCACCCTTGCTCAGTCGAGCGACAGCAACGATGTCGCGCCAATGGCGACAGACAACAAGGTCGACACGCAGACTTTCGTCACCACCGTACCCAATGCCAACGAGTTCGAAATCCAGGCGAGCAGGCTGGCCGAGGAGAAGTCGCAGTCGGACGAAGTCAAGGCTTTTGCCGACGAGATGGTCAGGGACCACATCAAGGCCGGGGAGGATTTCAAGGCGGCGATGAGCCAGGGCCAGACGACGGCTTCTATCAAGCCTGCCGGCCCCGCTCTGGGGCCTAAGGAACAGCAGATGCTAGGCGAGCTGAAGCAGGCGAGCGGCACGGAGTTCGACCGGAAGTATATCAAGATGCAGATGGATGCGCACAGGGACGCGGTCGCGCTGTTCAGCACCTATGCCAATTCCGGCGACGACCCGGCGCTGAAGGAATTCGCCAAGAAGACTCTGCCGGTGCTGAAAATGCACGAGAAGCATGCGAAGGAACTGGCGGTGGCGCATCACGGGTGAGGGCGTGGTTTCTGCCCCCCGCAGCGGGTCCTCAGCTCGCCTTGATCTGCTCGACCGCCGTTGCCAGCAACTCGTCCATGGCCTGGCGAATCTGGGCATCCGACTGGACGACGCCCGCCGCGTCGAAGTCGGCACGGACCTTGCGGAACACGTCGTTGTCGCCCGCTTCCTCGAAATCCGCGCGCACCACCTCTTTCGCATAGGCGTCGGCATCCACGCCGGACTTGTCGAGCTTCTCGGCGGCCCACAGGCCGAGCAGCTTGTTCCGGCGCGCCACGGCCTTGAACTTCGTCTCCTCGTCCATTGCGAATTTCTTTTCGAAGCCTTCCTGACGGTCCCTCATGCTGCTCATGGTTTGCCTCGCTCAGACGTGAGTTCGACCGCCTCCGATGCATGCGAAGAGCGGCCTGGAGAAGCGAAAATGGGGAGCATGAAGGCCTGTAGCAAGGCCTGATCGTGCTGTGGACGCCGCGGACCCTAAATTCGTGCCATGCCGGGCTTACGCTCCGATGTGATTTGACCTGGCCGTGCCGTCGCCTACTTTCCACCCTGGCAGGAGGAGTGGAGGAGACGGGCGATGCAGTTACCGTTGAACCCCATGCAGGGCGTCGTGCTGGCGGCGGCGTTGATGTTTGGCACTGCCGCCTATGCCCATCACGGCTGGTCGTGGACGCAGGACGACTTCTTCGAGCTCAAGGGCAAGATCGCGGCGATCTATATCGGCAATCCGCATGCGACGCTGGACGTCGATGCGAAGGGGGAGGTGTGGCGGGGGG
>NZ_RZSV01000410.1:0-2396 GCF_004023205.1 Mesorhizobium sp. M1A.F.Ca.IN.020.03.2.1
CTGTGGTGGCGGATGCGCAACCGCTCCGCCAGATCGCCCACTGCCACCGGCCCGCCGCCGGGATAGCCCTTGATCGCCAGCAGCGCCTGGTGCTGGCGCGGGGTCAAGCCCGCCTCATTCGCCTGCAACTGGCTGAATTCGAGGAAGCGGCGGATCAGGTAGCGGAACTCCGAAAGCCGCTGATAGTCGGCCTGGCTGATGGCGGGACGTGGTTTCTTCGGATGCGTCATGCCACGACTTATCGCCCTTTCCGGCCAAAGCTCAACTCTAATGAAAGCCTGGCGCATCCATGACCAAAATGACGCGGAGCAACCACCAAAAACGGCCTTGAAGAATTATATCGTGTTACGATATGTAGCCGCCCGACAACCGGACGGTACCGCGCCGCCAGAAAGCTCAGGCTCCCAAATGAAATCCGCTCATGCCGGAAACGGCCATCTCCGCGACTTCACCACCGATCCGCGGGTGCTCATCATCGCCGCCATCGCAGTCGTTGTGGCGACCGCCGGGCTGTTTGCCGGCATCGCGCTGTTGAAGCTGATAAGGCTCGCCACCAACATCGCCTATTTCGGCCAGTTCACACTGGCCGAGCTCAGGCTCGAGGACACGCCGCTCGGCTATGCCGCCGTGCTGGTTCCAGTAATCGGCGCGCTGGTCATCGGGCTGATGGCGCGCTTCGGCAGCGAAAAGATCCGCGGCCACGGCATTCCGGAAGCCATCGAAGCAATCCTGCTCGGCCGCTCGCGGCTCGACGCCAAAGTGGCGGTATTGAAGCCATTGTCGTCGGCGATCTCGATCGGCTCAGGCGGACCGTTCGGCGCCGAAGGGCCGATCATCATGACCGGCGGGGCGATCGGCTCGTTGATCGCGCAGATGCTGCCGGTCAGCGACAATGAACGCAAGACGCTGCTGGTGGCGGGCGCGGCGGCCGGCATGACGACCGTGTTCGGCACGCCGATCGCGGCAATCATGCTCGCCGTCGAGCTGCTGCTATTCGAATGGACGCCGCGCAGCTTCATCCCGGTCGCCGTTGCCGCCATCGTCGCCGAGGTCGAACGCACCTTGCTGCACCTGCCCGGACCCATCTTCCCGTTCTCGGGCAGCATGGAAGCGTCGATCGCCGGATTGGGTGGCTGGGTGCTGGTCGGGATTGCCGCCGGCCTGCTCTCCGGCTTGCTGACGCAAATGGTCTATGCCTGCGAGGACGCCTTCCAGAAGCTGCCGATACACTGGATGTGGTGGCCGATGATCGGCGGCCTGGTGGTCGGTATCGGTGGACTGATCGAGCCGCAGGCGCTCGGTGTCGGCTACGACAACATCGCCAACATGTTGGATGGCCATGTGCTGGCGGCGGCAGCGCTGACGCTTTTGGTCGTCAAGGCCATTATCTGGTCGGTGGCGCTGGGTTCGGGAACGTCGGGCGGCGTGCTGGCGCCGCTCTTGATCATGGGCGGCGCGATGGGCGCGGTGCTTGCCGGCATCCTGCCCGAGGCGACGCCCGGCTTCTGGCCGCTGCTGGCGATGGCCGCGACCATGGGCGGCACCATGCGCGCGCCGCTGACCGCGACCTTCTTCGCGGTCGAACTCACCGGCAACACCCACATGCTGGTGCCGCTGATCGCAGCCTGCGCCACCGCCCATGCCGTCACCGTGCTGTTGATGAAGCGATCGATCCTGACCGAAAAGGTGGCGCGGCGCGGACATCACCTCGTTCGCGAATACCGCGTCGATCCCTTCGCGCTGACCAGGGTGCGCGAGGTGATGACGACCAAGGTCGAGAGCGTGCCGGCGACGATGACGCTGCACGGCGCGGCGGCATTCCTGACCGCCCCGGACACGCGCCATCCGAGCTTTCCTGTGATCGACGAGAAAGGCCATGTGCTCGGCCTCATCGATCCGCCGGCGATCCTGCGTTGGCGCCGCGCCGGCAAGCACCGCAAGACGACGCTCGGCGAACTTTTGGCCGGCAGCAAGGTCACGCTCGCCTATCCCGACGAATATCTGGAAGGACTGTCAGACAAGCTGCTCCTGGCCAACGTCTCGCATCTGCCGGTCGTCTCGCGCGAGGATGCACGGCTGGTCGGCTATATCGGCTGGAAGGACCTGATGCGGGTGCGGTCGAAAAAGCAGGCCGAGGAACGCGACCGTTCGGCCCTGCTCAGCTTCGGCGCCAAGCGCAAGGCGCAGGAAAGCCTCGGCGATCCGGTCTGAGGCCGGTCAAGATGCCTTGCCGCCGCGCTTTGCCCAGGCGAGCACGTAGAGTCTGAGCGCGGAGGAGAGGTTGGCGTCACGGGTCCGCGTTTCGTCGATCTCGGCAACGAGGGCCGCGAGCGACAGCGAGCGCTGCGTCGCGATCGCCACCAAATCGTCGTAGAAGGGTTGCTCCAGGGAAAAAC
>NZ_RZSV01000411.1:0-2378 GCF_004023205.1 Mesorhizobium sp. M1A.F.Ca.IN.020.03.2.1
CTTCCCAGGACTGCACCAGTCCGATCGAGATGCCGGCGCGCTTCTTCAGGACAGGATCGAGGATCTCGGTCGCGAGATCGCTCACCGGAACGGGATTGCCGAAGGGCCTTTTCCCTGCCATGTGCGTTCTCCGATCCTAACTCGCCCGATCAATGGCACCGCAAGACCAGACCCGCAAGGCCGCAGCCGAGAAGTGCGTATCCGGAGATAGCAGCATCGCCGTCCGCCTGCTTGCCTGGTACGACGCGCATCACCGCAACCTGCCCTGGCGCGTGACGCCGAGTGCGTTCTCGCGTGGGACAAAACCCGACCCTTATCGCGTCTGGCTCTCCGAGGTCATGCTGCAGCAGACCACGGTCGAGGCGGTGAAAGCCTATTTCCGGACGTTTGTCGAGAAATGGCCGACCGTCGAGGCGCTGGCGGCAGCGCCGGCCGAGGAGGTCATGAAGGCCTGGGCCGGGCTCGGCTATTACTCGAGGGCACGCAATCTCAAAGCCTGCGCCGATCTCGTGGCGCAGCGGGGCGGCCGCTTTCCCGACACCGAGGCAGGATTGAAGGAATTGCCGGGCATCGGCGCCTACACGGCGGCCGCCATCGCGGCGATCGCCTTCGACCGGCCTGCCGCCGTCGTCGACGGCAATGTCGAGCGTGTCATCTCGCGGCTCTATTCGGTGGAGACGCCGCTCAGCGAGGCCAAGCCGGAAATCCGAGCGCTGGTCGAGAAGCTCGTGCCAGGTGCAAGGCCCGGCGATTTCGCCCAGGCGATGATGGATCTCGGCGCAACGATCTGCACGCCGCGGCGGCCGCGCTGCATGCTGTGCCCGCTGCGCGAGGATTGCAGCGCGATCCTGTCAGGCGATCCGGAGCGCTTTCCAGTCCGCCTGCCCAAGGGCGACAAGCCGCTCAGGCGCGGTGCTGCCTTTGTCGCTCAACGCGATGACGGCGCCATCCTGCTGCGCAAACGGCCGGACAAGGGGCTGCTCGGCGGCATGACCGAGGTGCCGACCACGGCGTGGACGGCGCGGGCCGACGGCGCTACGACGGCGGACGCAGCGCCCATTTCGGCCGACTGGCGGCGCGCCGGGCGGATCGGCCATGTCTTCACCCATTTCGCGCTCGAACTCGACGTCTTCCATGCCCACATCAGGGGTGATGCGCCCAACGGGCATTTCTGGTCGCTAGCCCACGAAATTCCCGGGGAAGCGCTGCCCACCGTCATGAAAAAGGTAATCGAGGCAGCGATACCGGGCGCAACCAAAAAGCAAGCCCCGCTGCGCCCGCGTTGAAAGGACCGCAATGACTGACATCCGCCACATCGTGTTCGATATCGGCAAGGTGCTGATCCACTACGATCCGGACCTTCCGTTCAGCCGGCTGATCCCGGATGCCGAGGAGCGGAAATGGTTCTTCGACAATGTCTGCACCAGCGCCTGGAACATCGAGCAGGATCGCGGCCGCACCTGGCAAGACGCCGAGGCGCTGCTGATCTCCGAACACCCCGATCACGCCGAGAACATCCGCAACTTCCGCCGCTGCTGGCACGAGATGGTGCCGCATGCCTATGACGACAGCGTCGCCATCATGGTCGGCCTTATCGACAGGGGCCGCGATGTGACCATGCTGACCAATTTCGCCGCCGACACGTTCGCCGAAGCCCGCCGGCGCTTCGACTTTCTCAATCGGCCGCGCGGCGTCACGGTCTCGGGCGAGATCGGCCTGATCAAGCCGGACCAGGCCATCTACGACCGTCACGTCGCATCCTTCGACCTGGAGCCGGCCGCCACACTCTTCATCGACGACAGCCAGAAGAATGTCGACGGCGCCAAGGCCGCCGGCTGGCAGGCGGTGCTGTTCACCGATGCCAAGGCGCTTCAAGCGGATCTTGAACGGCTCGGGATTGCGGCCTGAACTGAATCACTTGCGGCAATCGGTTGAGCTTTCGATTCAAGCGGATCAGCCGCCTGCCCGCTCCATTCCGAGGCGGGCGATGCGGCGCAATTCGTCGATCGGGGTGAGGCCGCCGCTGCGCTCATAGTGCCAGAAGGTCCAGCCGTTGCAGGCGTCCAAACCCTGCACCTCGGCGCCGATCTTGTGGATCGAGCCGGCGCTGTCGCCGATGGCCAGCGTGCCGTCGGCGCGCACCTTGGCCGCCCAGCGCTTCTTGGCGTCGTAAAGTGTGGCGCCCGGCGCCACCAGGCCGGTGTCGATCAGGCTTATGAAGGCGACGCGCGGCTCGGCGCGCTTGCCGGACAGCACGGTGAGGTCGGCCTCATCCAGCGGGCGCACGGCGGCGATGCGCTCATTGGCGGCATCGATGTAGGATTGCTCGCGCTCGATGCCGACGAAGTGACGGCCGAGGCGCTTGGCGACCGCACCCG
>NZ_RZSV01000412.1:0-2355 GCF_004023205.1 Mesorhizobium sp. M1A.F.Ca.IN.020.03.2.1
GGATCATCCAATGCCAGGACCCGCAGGGCGCGCATTTCGCGCTGCTGGCGCCTGGGCGGTAGAAACTGCCGCCCCCTTGTGGGGCAGATATCCGGTCCATCCTCCGCAGCCGCGGCGCAGCTGCTGCGGAGGTCGGGCCGGGCAGAGGGGAGCGCTGGCCCGGCGCCGGCGTCGCCCTCTTGGGCGTCACTCCGGCGTCAGCACCGCCACTTTGAGATCGGCCTTCTTGGCGCCGCTGAGCTGCACGGTGGCCGGACCGGCCGACAGCTTGAAGCGCACGCTCTTGCGAATGCCTGGGCAGGTCTTCGCGCGGCTGAAGCCCGCCGACTTCACGGCGCGGCCGTCTTGGACGACATCGATCCAGACCTCATCGGACAGGCTGAACTGGAGCTCACCTTCAGCCGGTACGGTCACGCTTGCCATCGCGCCGAACGTGCCGGCTGCCGGTGCACGTCCCGGCGGAACTTCAAAGCCGATCGTGTCGACCGCTGCAAGCGCGAAATCCGACGCTTGCCCGACTGTCAGGGCCGCGCCGGACTGGGCCGCGGACGCTGACGGAAACAGGGCCTGCTCGCGTGTCACCGGCCATTTGAAGGCATCACAACCGGCATCGGCAGCTATGGCGAAGCTGGTGCCTGCAAGGAGTGCGAAGAAGCTGATGGCGAATTTTTTCATGGCGAATGGATTCCCCGGACAGTTGGTGTATCCGGCATCAATACAACTTATAAGAGATGATTGCAACCATGGCGAGAATGGGCCAGAAGAGATGAAACCATGCCCACTCACCGATTTTTGATGGCAGGCCACGGGAAGTGAATAGTCCATTTCCGGGCAATAATTTATGGCGCTCCGGAAGGGCAAGATGGAGTTTAGATGAAGCTTTTTGAAGGTCTCTCCCGCTATCAGCCGCAGGCGCTGGGCGTGCTTCGCATCATGACCGCCTTGCAGTTCACCGAGCACGGCACCCAGAAGCTGTTCAATTTCCCCGCCGGCGCCCATGCCGGGGCGCTGACGGGGCTCGCGCTGACCTCGGCAATCCTCGAATTCGCCGGCGGCGCCCTGCTGGCGCTGGGGCTGTTGACCCGCCCCGTGGCCTTTCTGCTCTGCGGCGAGATGGCCATCGCCTATTTCATGGCGCATTTCCCGCGCGACTTCTTCCCCGTCAACAATGGCGGCGACGCGGCGATCTCGTTCTGTTTCATTTTCCTCTATCTGGTCTTTGCCGGTCCCGGCGCTTTCGCGCTCGACAACCGCCGCGGCGCCTGATGCCCTGTGCGGACGCGCGCCTGTTTTTCAGGCGCGCATCCGCTCGAAATTGGCATCGAACAGCGGCGCGGACTGAATGCGTGCCGCATGCCGCTTGCCGAGGATCTCGATCTCGAAGCCGTCCGGCCTGTCGGCGATCTCCTTCGGCACATAGCCCATGGCGACCGACGTCTTCGAATTGTGCGCATAGCCGCCGGACGTGACCCAGCCGCGCACGACGCCGTCATGCCAGATCGCCTCGTCACCGATGACATCGGCATCAGTGGTCTCGACGATGAAGGCGCGCAGCCGGAGCTTGCCGCCCTGCTTGCGCTCGGCAAGTGCTGCTTCCTTGCCGATGAAGTCGGCCTCCTTGCCATAGGCGACGAAACGGTCGAGCCCGGCCTCGACCGGTCCGTAGATCGGCCGGTATTCGCGCGCCCATGAGCCGTAATTCTTTTCGAGCCTGAGCGCATTGAGCGCGCGTGAGCCGAACAGGCCGATGCCGAATTCCTCGCCCGCTTTGACCAGCGCCTGGTAGGCGGCGCGCTGATATTCCGGCGCCACCCAGATCTCATAGCCGAGATCGCCGGTGTAGCTGACGCGGCCGACAAGACACGGCGCCATGCCGATATCCATCCTGGCGACGGCCATGAATGGGAACGCCGCGCTGGAGACGTCGGCGCGGGTGACCTTGGCCAGCACCGCCCTCGCCTTCGGCCCGGCGATGGCAAGGCCGGTGAGCTTCTGCCCCAGCAATTTTATCTCCACCGAGCCGTCCTTCGGAAGATGCGCTTCGAACCAGCGCATATGGTACTGCTCGGCGACGCCGGAGCCGGCGATGAACCAGTCGCTGTCGTCGATGTTGGCGAGCGTGAAATCGCCGATCAGCTTGCCGTCTTCCTTCAGCATCGGCGCCAGCGTCATGCGGCCGGGCTTGGGCAGCCTGCAGGCAAGCAGACGGTCGAGCCAGGCTGCCGCCCCCTCGCCCGTCACCTTGTACTTGGCGAAGCTCGAGATCTCCGAGAGGCCGACGCCGTTGCGGACGGCGGCCACTTCGCTGCCGACATGGTCGAAATCGGTCGACCTCCGCCACGAGAACTCGTCCTT
>NZ_RZSV01000413.1:0-2353 GCF_004023205.1 Mesorhizobium sp. M1A.F.Ca.IN.020.03.2.1
GTCTGGGATGCTGCAGCCGGGCCGAAAGTGCTGCCGCTGCCGCATCCGTCATGGCGAAACACCGGCTGGCTGAAGAAGAATCCGTGGTTTGAAATGGATTTGCTGCCATTCCTGCGCTCGGAAATCCGCTATCGCCTCAATTAGGCATCTTGCAAGAAATCACTCGCTTTTGCCGGCATTGGCAGAATTTCTTTCTTGTGAAAGGGCCTGATAAAAAGGATTATAGCCAAACTATTCCGCTGGAGCCTTCCCATGGACCGCCTAGACAGAAAAATTCTTCGCCTCCTGCAGGAGGACGCGACGCTTGCGGTCGCCGATGTCGCCAAGAAAGTCGGCCTGTCGACCACGCCGTGCTGGCGGCGCATCCAGAAGCTCGAGGAAGAGGGCGTCATCCAGCGGCGCGTGGCCATTCTCGACCATGAGAAGGTCAATGTGCGCGTCACCGTCTTCGTTTCGATCCGCACCAATTCGCACAGCCATGAATGGCTGCGGCGCTTCTCCGAGGTCATCCAGGAATTTCCGGAGGTGGTCGAGTTCTACCGCATGAGCGGCGACGTCGATTACCTCTTGCGCGTCGTGGTGCCCGACATTGCCGCCTACGACGCCTTCTACAAGCGGCTGATCGCCAAGATCGAGATCCGCGACGTGTCGTCCTCGTTTGCCATGGAGCAGATCAAGTACACGACCGAGATCCCGCTCGACTACATGATCCTGGACAAGGAGTCGGGGGCCAACGCGGCCTGAGCACGGCGCTCGCGCTTCCCGCTATGCGCGAAGTTGCGAGACCTAGTTCTTCTTTTTGTTGAGGAAATTCCACGGCGAGTTGACCGGGAGCGTGACGGCGTCCGGCACGCTGTCGACATCAGCCACCTCGGCCTTGCGCACGGTATAGCCGGACTGCACGATCAAGACGCCGTCCAGGATGAAGAGTTGGCTCTTCTCCATGCCGGGCTCCAGCACGCCGGTGACGGAGACCGGCTGGTATGCCTCCGCCATCCTGTAAGGATGCGCCGGCGTTACCAGCACGATCTGGTTCGGCGGCGGCGTCGGCATGTGGCTGCAGGCGCCGGTCCAAGGCACCAGCAGGAACTGGTAGACGAGGTCGCCCTCGCGATCGACCGGCAAGGCGTAGCCGGACAATTGAACGGTCTTGTCCTGCAGATTGAGCGACAGTGTCTCACCGTGATCGGGCAGTTTTGCCGCGATCATCGGCAGGTTGGCGTCCTCGGCGACCGCCTGCGTCGCCGGGCGCAAGTCTTTCCAGAAGATATGCGCGACGTCGGCCGCGGCGTCGGCTCTCGCGGTGGCGAGCATAAGCACGATCGCCAGCGTCGCGCTTGATCTGAAACGCCTGCTCATGGTGGTCATCCTCCGCCAGTCCCATTTCGGAAGCGAGTAAAAGCGTCGTGAGCTTACTTCGCTGAGATCACAGTCGTGTGGTCGCGAGCCGTTCGAGCTGTTTGACATCGGAAAGCTCCTTCACCGCGTCCTTGCCGATCCAGCGTGCCGTCTTGTCGGACGACGCCGCCAGTTTCTCGGCCAGCGCAAGGGCAGGGGCGTGCAGCGCCCTCGACCGCTTGCCGATCTGCCGCAGTGCCCAGTTCACCGCCTTGCGCACGAAGTTGCGCGGATCGCCCGCATGCGTCTCGATCAGCGGCAGAGCAGCGAGGAAGCTCGCGTCCGGCTCCTTCTTCAGATGCACCGCCGCCCAGGCCAGCATGGCAAAGGCGGTGCGGCGGACAAACTCGCGCTCGTCCTTGGCGAATTCCTCGACCAGCTCACGCCAGAACGGTGTTTCGGCGAACAGGTCGGCAACGGTATCGACAATCTCCCAACTGTCGAAATCGGCGGCCCAGCGCCGGCATTGACCGATGTCGAGCTTCTTCGGCTCGCCGGTGAAAGCGGCCATCAATCGCGCTTCGCGAATGTCGGTGTCCCACAAGAGCAGTGACCGTTCCTGGTTTTTCTTCAGCTTGCGCGCCAGCGGCCGCAGATCGGAATTGCCGACGCCCAGCGCGGTTCTCGTGTTGATGCCGAATCGAGCCATGCCGGCGCGGTTTTTCTCGCTGCCGATCGAACGCAGATGGGCGACGATCTCGTCGGCGCTCCAACTCGGATCGGGCAGGACCATCGCCGTCTATTTTTCCAGGCGGGCGAGCAAAGAGGAGGTGTCCCAGCGCCTGCCGCCCATGTCCTGCACATCCTTGTAGAACTGGTCGACCAGCGCGGTCACCGGCAGCTTGGCGCCGTTGCGGTTGGCCTCGGCGAGGCAGATGCCGAGATCCTTGCGCATCCAGTCGACGGCGAAGCCGAAATCATATTTTCCGGCGTTCATCGTCTTGTGGCGGTTTTC
>NZ_RZSV01000414.1:0-2348 GCF_004023205.1 Mesorhizobium sp. M1A.F.Ca.IN.020.03.2.1
GTCGAGCACCAGCCCTTCAACGCCGGTCTCCTGCGCGTGCCCGGCGCCGAGCAGCGCCAGGACAAAATCGCGCGCCTTTTCGCCGACGCCAAACCCCGGGCCGAGCACAAAGGACGAAGGGCGGCGATCGGCACGGAACGCACCGAGATCGGCAACCGCGTCGACCTTGCGCAGCATGATCGATGTCAGATGCGCGGCATTGACCTGCATGGCATTCGCCGGCGACAGCACCGTCACCGCCCCTGCCCCGCTTCTTGCGGCTGCGAGCGCCGACAGGCGCGCGGCACCGGTGGCCGCTGGACCGCCCGAAAAGACGCTGACATGACCGCGCTTATATTTGTGCGCATCGACGGCTGGAACCGGAAAGGCAGGCAGCCAGAGCGCCGGCGCATTCTCGAAAGTGCGCGGCGCGACTCGAGCGATGATGTCGTCACCGATGCCGATGTCGGCGAGCACGATCTCGCCGCTCATTTCCCGCCCCGGCAGCAGCAGATGCCCCGGCTTCTTTCGCGCGAACGTCACGGTAACGACCGCCCGAAATGCGCTGCCGAGGATGGCGCCGCTTTCGCCGGAAACGCCCGAGGGCAGGTCCACGCCGACGACCGACAAGCCGAGATCCGCAACGACCTGGACGGCCCGGGCGGCATCGCCCGACAGTGCCTTCGAGAGCCCCGCTCCGTACAGCGCGTCGACCACCAGCGATCCCGGTTCGGCCGCGAAGGCAGATAGTGGTCGTGGCTCCAACGGGCAATCGGCTGCAGCCAGCGCGGCATCGCTGCCCGCGCGCGGTTCGCCCGATCTCCACAACGCAACGTCGACACCGCTCTTCCGGAGCAGGCTCGCCACGACATAGCCGTCGCCGCCATTGTTGCCGGGTCCGCAAAGCACGTGCACCCGTGCCGCCGCCGGATAGCGCGCCATGAGCACGGCCGCCACGGCCTCGCCGGCCCGGCGCATCAATCCGTAGCCGTCGAGCGGACCTTGGGCGATCGCCAGCCGGTCGGCTTCGGCCATTTCGGACGGGGAAAGAAGTTCATTGCGCATGGGATTGCCGATCTCCATCCGATCAAGCATTGTCCGATTTGCGGCTCGAAGCAATCAGCGGCGGGCGTATGCATCCCAGAGCGGTGGGCGCCCGGAGGGGAATCTGCCTGCAAATTGCGCTATCTGCTCAAGTTTTGCGCAGACGGATGGAGGAGCGATGTATAGGCTTTGGGCGTCGATGACGCATCCGATGCAGCGGATGACGCGGATTTGCATTCGGGTGCGGCAAGGCATGGAAATCGCCCGATACCGCCCTCAACCTCTGGTAATTGGCACGCTTCGTGCTTGATGAAGGCGCAAGCGGGGCGCGCAACCCGTCTCTTTGGCAGTGGAGGCCACTTTCTACATGAAAAAGATCGAAGCGATCATCAAGCCATTCAAGCTGGACGAAGTGAAGGAAGCGCTTCAGGAGGCCGGGCTGCAAGGCATCACCGTCACCGAGGCCAAGGGTTTCGGTCGGCAGAAGGGCCATACCGAGCTTTATCGGGGCGCCGAATATGTCGTCGACTTCCTGCCCAAGGTGAAGATCGAGGTCGTGCTCGGCGACGACGCCGTCGAAGGCGCCATCGAAGCCATACGCAAGGCGGCGCAGACCGGCCGCATCGGCGACGGCAAGATCTTCGTCTCCAACATCGAGGAAGTCGTTCGCATCCGCACCGGCGAGACCGGCATGGACGCGGTCTGACTCCACCCGTCTTCCTGAACCGTCATCATCAAAAAAACGTCAGCACACAGGGATACATGACATGACGACAGCCAAAGACATCATGAAGCAGATCAAGGACAACGATGTAAAATTCGTCGACCTGCGCTTCACCGATCCGAGGGGCAAGCTGCAGCATGTGACGATGGACGTCGTCGAGGTCGAGGAAGACATGTTCGCCGACGGCGTCATGTTCGACGGCTCCTCGATCGCGGGCTGGAAGGCGATCAACGAGTCCGACATGGTGCTGATGCCGGACACGGATACGGTCCACATGGATCCGTTCTTCGCCCAGTCGACCATGGTGATCCTGTGCGACATCCTCGATCCGATCTCGGGCGAGGCCTACAATCGCGACCCGCGCGGCACCGCCAAGAAAGCCGAATCCTACATGAAGTCGGAAGGCATCGGCGACACCATCTATGTCGGCCCGGAAGCTGAGTTCTTCGTGTTCGATGACGTCAAGTACAAGGCCGATCCCTATAACACCGGGTTCCGCCTGGACTCGACCGAGCTGCCGTCCAACGACGACACCGACTATGAGACCGGCAATCTCGGCCATCGGCCGCGCATCAAGGGCGGCTACTTCCCTGTGCCGCCG
>NZ_RZSV01000415.1:0-2347 GCF_004023205.1 Mesorhizobium sp. M1A.F.Ca.IN.020.03.2.1
GAGAGGAGGGTCTCGCCGCTGTCGCTGACGATCGCCAGGAGCTTCGTTGCCACCGTCATCGTGGGCGTCATCCTGATCCTGATGGGTGTGCTGAAGCCTTTCAGGGCGAAGGACGGCTCGTGGCGTCCGTGGCCGGCTTGGCTTCGCTTCATTGCCATCGGGCTCGGCGTCTCCACAATCGCCGCGGCACTGCTCGGCTATATCGGTCTTGCGCTTTTCGTCTCCATTCAGGTCGTCGTCACCGGCACCACGCTGATCACCGCCTATATCGGCTTCCTGTCGGCGCGGGCGATCGGCGAGGAGGGCGGCTTCGCCGACACTTCGGTCGGGCGCTGGCTGTCAGCCAATTCCAGCTATGAGGACACCGCGCTCGACCAGCTCGGCCTGGTGGTCAGCATCGCCATCAACCTGATGATCGTGCTGGTGTTCCTGCCGCTGATCCTCTTGATGTGGGGCTTCCAGCCCGGCGATATCGAAACCTGGGCCTTTAAGCTCGCAACGGGCGTGACCATCGGGTCGGTGACCATCTCGGTGCTCGGCATCCTCACCGGCATCGTCGTCTTCGCCATCGGCTATTTTCTCACGCGCTGGTTTCAGGGCTGGCTCGACGGCTCGGTCATGGCGCGCGGCAAGGTCGACACCGGCGTGCGCAATTCGATCCGGCTGGCGGTTGGCTATGCCGGCGTCGCGCTTGCAGCGCTGGTCGGCATATCGGCGGCGGGCATCGATCTTTCCAATCTGGCGCTGGTCGCCGGCGCACTTTCGCTGGGTATCGGCTTCGGCTTGCAGAACGTCGTCTCGAACTTCGTCTCCGGGCTGATCCTGCTTGCCGAGCGACCGTTCAAGGTCGGGGACTGGATCGTCGCCGGCGACATCAGCGGCACGGTCAGAAAGATAAGCGTGCGCGCCACCGAGATCGAGACGTTCCAGCGCCAGTCGGTGATCCTGCCGAACTCGAACCTCATCAACAATGCGGTCGGCAACTGGACGCACCGCAACAAGCTTGGCCGCGTCGACATCAAGGTGGGCGTCGCCTATGGCAGCGACGTCAAGCGCGTCCACGCCATCCTGCTCGGCATTGCCCGCGCCCATCCGATGGTGCTCAAGAACCCCGAGCCCTTCGTGCTGTTTGCCAATTTCGGCCCGGCTGCACTGGAATTCGAGATCCGCGTGTTCGTCGCCGACGTGTTGAACGGCAGCATCGTCCAGAACGACATCCGATTCGCGATCTTCGACATCTTCGAAGACGAGCACATCGAGATCCCGTCGGCGCCCCGCGCCGTGGTCGAGAGCAAGAAGCATGAGCCATGGCCGATCGACGACGACAAGATCGAGGCCGAATTCGCCGAACGCGAGCGGCTGGAAGCGGAGGCCGCGGCCGAGCAGGCGCGTCTGGCTAAAGCCAAGAGAAGAGGCCGCAAGCCCGACCCCGACTAGCTTTGGCGGCCGCCGAAGCCGATTGTGGCATGAATGCGGCATTCAGTTGCGGTTCACGTTACATCTCATATAAGCTCTCACGCAAAGTGCGAGAATGCCTTGCGAAATTGAACAGAGGCGGTGTGGAAACACCGGAATTGCAATGTGGAAGTCTGTCGTTGCCGCCGTCGCTTTCCTGGCCCTTAGCGGTTCGGCTTTTGCCGCCAGCGCGGTCAACAAGGACGCCCAGACGCGGACGTTGATCGTGACCGAAGGCGGCGGCAAGACCGAGCTGGCGCTGGCCGCCGGCGAGACTGTGGAGTTCTGCCCGAATGGCTGCTTCGTCACCCTGCCCAATGGTGATCTCGAAGCGCTGACCGGTTCGGAAACGGTCGAGATCTCCGGCGGCGTTGCGCGGATCAAGTAAGAACTCCTTGAATATGATCGGCACGGCCGGGCGTTTGTCCGGCCTTTTATCATTTCCGGACGCGTTACCGCCCCGGCATGATCAAGATCGAGGTCGGAGCGCTCGCCCGCGGCCGAGATCGGCCAGCTCGTGGTCAAGCTTTAAGACCGCCGGCTACCAGGTCGGCCTCCAGGCCGAGGACCATCTGGGCTTTCGCCGAGCGAAATCGCATCCCGAGCCGAGCCGGCGCGCCGGGTCGCGCGGCATCCGCGACGTGTCGCAAACAGGCGGTAGCTCAATCCGCGTCCTCTGCATATTCTGGCAATTCGAACGGGCGCCGGCGCGCCCGCTTTAGCACTTTGGAGTCGCGGGCATGGCAGAGTTTCCGAAAAAGTCGAAGGTCGTCATCGTTGGTCTTGGCGGTATTGTCGGCGCGTCGGTCGCCCATCACCTGATCGAGCGCGGTTGGGACGACATCGTGGGCATCGACAAGTCGGGCATCCCGACCGATATCGGCTCGACCTG
>NZ_RZSV01000416.1:0-2336 GCF_004023205.1 Mesorhizobium sp. M1A.F.Ca.IN.020.03.2.1
ATGCGCGATATCTTCAGGCGCGTGCAACGTCAGCGGCGCGCGGAAGGGCGATTGCCTGGACCAGAAGGCTGGCATGGTCTCGCAGCCATGGCCGATGACTGGCACGCCGCGCGTCTCCAGCACTTCCAGCGTCTTTTCGATGTCGAGGATCGCCTTGGCGCCGGCCGAGACGACGACGACCGGCGTGCGCGCCAGCTCGTCGAGGTCGGCCGAGATGTCAAAACTCTTTTCGGCGCCCTTGTGGACGCCGCCGATGCCGCCGGTGGCGAAGACCTTTATGCCGGCCATGTGCGCGGCGATCATGGTGGCGGCCACGGTGGTGCCGCCGGTGCGCTTTTGGGCGACGGCAAAGCCGATATCGGCACGCGACAGCTTCATGGCGTCGCCGGTCATGGCAAGCGATTCGCGCTCGCCATCGGAAAGGCCAATCTTGATGCGTCCATCGACCACGGCGATCGTCGCCGGCACGGCGCCGCTCTCGGCGATGATCTGCTCGACCTTGGCGGCCATCGCGCCATTGTCGGGGTATGGCATACCGTGGGTAATGATGGTGCTTTCCAGCGCCACCACAGGCCGCCCGGCGGCAAGCGCCTCCGCCACTGGCGGATGAATGTCGATGAAGGGGCGGGCGGTTTCGGGCGTCATGTCCGTTCTCCACTCCGGAGAAAACACTCCGGCAAGATAGTTTGTGGCCCTATGCCACCACCCGTGCCTCGGGCACAAGGGCAAGCGCCTGGCCAAAACTGCCGGCGGTGAAAGACGGTACCGCCTCGGCGCTCTCGATGGCGAGCATCGCCGCGGCAACACCTTCGCGCAGTGCCTTCCGCAAAGGCAGCCCGCGCAGCAGCGCGGCAACCGTTGCTCCGGTCAGGGCGTCGCCGGCGCCGGTTACGTCGGCAACTCGTCGCGGGGAGGGCGGGTCGATGGCGAAGACGCCCGATTGGTCGAAGCCGAGCACCGGAGCACTGCCGGCCGTGATCACGCCTGCCGTCAAGCTCAGCCGCCTGAGTTCCCCGACAAGATCGCGGCCGGAAATATCCGCACCAGCCAGCGCCGCCGCCTCTCGGCGGTTCATGAACAGCAGCGAAAGATTGCCGAGCAGCGGCGCCAGCCGCACCACCTTGGCCGGCGAGATGGCGATGGCGAAAATCGGCCTGTCGCCGGCTTGCGCAACCAGACGCTCGAGGGCCGCCGTTGGCAGGTTCGCGTCGCAGAGGATCGCGTCTGCCTCGGCGATCGCCTCGCGCGCCTTGGCGCGGCGGATCTGCTTGGGGAAGGCGAGGTCGTAAAGGCCCATATCGGCAAAGCCGACGATCAACTCCCCCTCGCTGTCGATCAGCGCAGTGTAGCTCGGCGTCGTGCGGTCGAGGAACACCGCCGAAAGGTCGGCGATGCCGGCCTCGTCGATCGCCGATGCGACGGTCTCACCCGCCGCATCGCCGCCGCGCACCGAAAGCAGCGAGGCCGAGACGCCGCGCTTCACAATGCTGCGCAGCGCGTTGAAGACGCCGCCGCCGACATCCTCGCGCATGATGCCGGGATTGGATGCGGCGGGCACGTAAGGGCCCGAGACCTGGCCGCGCCGGTCGATATGGGCGCCGCCCAGCGCCAGGATGTTTGGGGATGTCGGCATGCCGCGGAGGTGACCTCGTTGATTGTTTGCGTGCGCACACTAGGTTTCCGCGCATCGCCCCGCAATCGGGTCGCGATTCGGGCCGCCCGGATAACGAGATCTCGCTTGGATCAGCAGCACTGGTTCACGCCATCTCTAGTGAGACAAAAATAGAACAAATCCAGATATTATTTGTTTTCCAGTCATTTGCTGCCTCTTGCCAGATGAGAACAAAAAAGGTACAAACTGGCAGGGATCACGGATTGTCCGGCCTTCATTGACGACCAAGGGGTGATGTATCATGGCTCAGAATAGTTTGCGGCTTGTAGAGGATAAGGCAGTGGACAAATCAAAGGCTCTGGATGCGGCGCTGTCGCAAATCGAGCGCGCTTTCGGCAAGGGCTCGATCATGCGGCTCGGCGCCAATGAGCAGGTGGTCGAGATCGAAACCGTGCCGACGGGATCGCTCGGGCTGGACATCGCGCTCGGCGTTGGCGGGCTGCCGCGCGGCCGCATCATCGAAATCTACGGGCCGGAAAGCTCGGGCAAGACGACGCTGGCGCTGCACACGGTTGCGGAAGCCCAGAAGAAGGGCGGTATCTGCGCCTTCGTCGATGCCGAGCACGCGCTCGATCCGGTCTATGCCCGCAAGCTCGGCGTGGACCTCGAAAACCTCCTGATCTCGCAGCCCGACACGGGTGAGCAGGCGCTGGAGATCTGCGAC
>NZ_RZSV01000417.1:0-2267 GCF_004023205.1 Mesorhizobium sp. M1A.F.Ca.IN.020.03.2.1
CCTTGTTGCGCTCGCGGTCGCTCGCCCGCCGCTCCGCCGGGGTCAGCCGGAAATGCGTGCACCAGCAGCCGTAACAGGCGCCCTGCTTGCCGAAGAGATCCTCGAAATCGGTCCAACGCTCAGGACTCAGCGGTACTATGGTCGTGCTCATACGTTCTCCCCAGGCCAAGCTTGTTGCCGGCCCTGCACTGTCGTACCATTGCGTTTGTTCTCTTTATGTTCGCAGCGATGGCGGCTCCTGTCAACAATCCCGAACACGGCTTTTGTCGCGACTGCCTGGCTTCTCAGCGCAGCGAGACGCGCCGTTGCGAGCGCTGCGGCAGCCCGCGCCTTGTCCGTCATCCGGAACTCTACCGGCTGCACATCGCTCACATCGACTGCGACGCTTTCTATGCCGCCATCGAAAAGCGCGACAATCCGGCGCTGAAGGACAAGCCACTGATCGTCGGCGGCGGCAGGCGCGGCGTCGTCTCCACTGCCTGCTACATTGCCCGCATCCAGGGCGTGCGCTCGGCGATGCCGATGTTCAAGGCGCTCGAGGCCTGTCCCGAGGCCGTGGTGATTGCGCCGAACATGGAAAAATATGTCGGTGTCAGCCGCGAGGTGCGCGCGCTGATGCAGGCGCTGACGCCGCTGGTCGAGCCGCTGTCGATCGACGAAGCTTTTCTCGACCTCGCCGGTACCGAGCGGCTGCATGGCATGCCGCCGGCGCTTGTGCTGGCCCGCTTCGCACAGACCGTCGAGAAGGAACTCGGCATCACCGTTTCCGCCGGTCTCTCTTACTGCAAGTTCCTCGCCAAGATCGCGTCGGACTTCCGCAAGCCGCGCGGCTTTTCAGTCATCGGCGAAGCGGAAGCGCCAAGCTTTCTTGCCGGGCAGCCGGTCACGCTGATCTGGGGCGTCGGCAAGGCCTTGGCCGCGGCGCTCGAGCGCGACGGCATCCGCACCATTGCCCAGCTGCAGCGCATGGAGCGCGGCGAACTGATGCGCCGTTACGGTGTCATGGGCGACCGGCTCTACCGGCTTTCGCGCGGCGAGGACGACCGCCGCGTCGACCCCGGCGGCGATGCCAAGAGCGTGTCGGCCGAAACCACCTTCGACAACGACATCGGCTCGCTGGCAGAATTGGTGCCGGTGCTGCGCGGCCTGTCGGAAAAAGTCTCGGCGCGGCTGAAGAAATCCGGCATTGCCGGGCGCACCGTGGTGCTGAAGCTGAAGACGCAGGATTTCAAGCTGCGCACCCGCAACCGCCAGCTTGGCGATCCGACACGGCTGGCCGATCGCATCTTCCAAACCGGGCTCGATTTGTTGCGTCGCGAGACCGACGGCACGAAATTCCGCCTGCTCGGCATCGGCGTCAGCGATCTTTCCGACGACGGGAAGGCCGATCCGCCGGATCTGATCGACGTCCAGTCGCGCAAGCGCGCAATGGCCGAAACCGCGATCGACGAGCTGCGCGACAAATTCGGCAGGAAGGCCGTCGAGACCGGTTACACCTTCGGCAAGGGCCGTGCCGCCAACCCGCCCGAGCCGCTCGAGGACTGAGACCGGCTGGCATTCATGGGGACTTGATCAGGTGCGCTGCAGGTCGATCCGGCTCGTCACCATGGTCTTGCCAGTTTTTGGATCCGTGTCGGTCACCGTCAGCCGCATGCTGTCGCTGCCGGTCTTTTCGACGGTCAACTGCGCTTTGCGGTCGCCATTGACCTCCTTTGCCCAACGGATGCCGAGATTGAGCGCGTTGCCCGAACGGCTGCCGTTCAATTGCGCCGGCCCGGTACGCGAGCCGATGTAGACGCCGCTATAGCCCCTGCCGGTGGCCTTCAGATCCGCGCTGATCTCCCGCGTCATCAAGATCAGCCCGCGGCATTTGCCGTCGAGCGACAACGAGGTCGAGGTAGCGCCGGATTTGAAGTCGCAGGAGATATTCACCGTCGGCGCATTCGCGCTCACCTTGAAGGTGCCGTTGCCGGCGAAGCTGCCCTGGAACGAGCGCAGGAAATCTGCATCGTCGGCGTAGGCGCTCGCGGCAGTCATCAGGCAGCCGGCGAGAACGAGCGGAACCACTGGTCTCATCGAAATTCTCCCCCGTTGGAGCCGAAACACGCCTCCTGGCTTTGGAAGGCGCAAGCAGACTCAGGAACGCAAGCGATCTTGGCAGGTTCCCCCGCCGATATGACCGTTTTGAAACAAGGCCGGTTGGCGTGAGGGTATTTTAAGCCGGCGGCGGCTCAGGCCGAGAGCGCGGCCTTCACCCAATCCAGCCG
>NZ_RZSV01000418.1:0-2195 GCF_004023205.1 Mesorhizobium sp. M1A.F.Ca.IN.020.03.2.1
CATCACCTTCCTCGAGGGCCTGTCGCTGAGGCGCCCGACGGCAGCGCATTGCGGCGAGGTCGGCAGGGCGTTGGCCGCGCTCCATCTCGCGGGGCAGGATTTCCCGATGAAGCGGCCGAACGCGCTTGCCATCGACGGCTGGCGCAAGCTCTGGGCGGCGTCGCGCGATCGCGCCGACGAGGTCGAGCCGGGGCTCGCGGCCGAAGTCGACGCGGACTTCCTGGATTTTGGGCGCAACTGGCCGACCCGCCTGCCACAAGGCATCATCCACGCGGATCTCTTCCCGGACAATGTCTTCTTCCTTGGCGAGAAGCTGTCCGGGCTGATCGATTTCTATTTCGCCTGCGACGACCTCTATGCCTATGATGTCGCCACGTGCCTCAACGCCTGGTGCTTCGAGAAGGACTTTTCCTTCAACCTCACCAAAGGGGCCGCGCTGCTTGCCGGCTACCAGTCGGTGAGGCCGCTTGAGGGAGAGGAAAAAGCGGCGCTGCCGATGCTGGCGCGCGGCTCGGCGCTACGCTTCATGCTGACCAGGCTCTATGATTGGCTGACCATTCCCAACGGCGGGCTAGTGATGAAGCGCGATCCGACCGAATATATCCGCCGCATGCGCTTCCACCGGGCGATCAAGTCTCCATCAGAATACGGACTGACATGAACAAGCAAATCGAGATCTTCACCGACGGCGCCTGCTCGGGCAATCCCGGGCCGGGCGGCTGGGGCGCGGTGCTGCGCTATAACGGCGTCACCAAGGAGCTGTCGGGCGGCGAGGCCGAGACCACCAACAACCGCATGGAGCTGCTTGCCGCCATCAGCGCGCTCGATGCGCTGAAGGAGCCCTGCACGGTCGATCTCTATACGGACAGCAAATACGTCATGGACGGCATTTCCAAATGGATCCATGGCTGGAAGAAGAACGGCTGGAAGACCGGCGAGAGGAAGCCGGTCAAGAACGGTGAGCTCTGGCAGGCGCTCGACGAGGCCAACAGGCGACACAAGGTTATCTGGCATTGGGTGAAGGGCCATGCCGGCCACCCGGAGAACGAGCGCGCCGACGAACTGGCAAGGCAAGGCATGGGGCCGTTCAAGCCGAAGCAGGCGCGGCCGGCACCGGTTGCGGCTGCGCCGCAGAAGGCTGGTGCTCCGGCCAGGAAGCCCGCGCCCCGACGCTCGACCCAGAGCTATTGACGCGCCTGACGTTCTCTACCGGATCGCCAGCGCCGTGGAGAACAGGCCGAGGGCGAAGACCGTGTGCGAGACGAGGTTGAGCGCGCGCACCAGCATCGGGTTGGGCGTCCTCGACGCTGCCCAGCCGGCGCCCATGCCGGGCGCCAGCAGGAACCAGCCGGCGCCGACGGTGACGATGCCGAGGATGAAGGCCGGCAGGAAGGTCGGCGCTGCCAGCCAGCCCGTTCCCGCCAGCACGACCAGGATCACGCCGTAGAGAATTCCGACGAGATAGTGGAACGCCCAGCCCAGCGCCTTTTCATGCGTGTAGAGGGCGGCCTGACTGATATCGTCATGGAAGACCTTCTCGGGCAGATGCCGGACCCAGCGGCCGACCATGCCCCAATTCGGCCGCGGCAGCCCGAACGCCTTGTTGAGGATAATCGCCCAGACGTCCATGAAGACCGTGGCGCCGATGCCGATCGCGATGGCGCGCCAGACAATGTCGAGCATCAGAGCTGCTCGAGGATTTTGGCCGCCCCGCTCTCGTCGACACCTGGCTTGGCTTCGACATTGAGAGCCACGACCTTGCTGTCATCGACGATCATCGAAAAGCGCTTCGAGCGCAGCCCCATGCCGTTCGCGGAAAGGTCATTGTCAAGTCCGACCGACTTGGCGAAGTCTCCGCTGCCGTCGGCGAGATAGAGGATCTTGCCTTCGCCACCGGTGAAACGTGCCCAGGCGCCCATGACATGGACGTCGTTGACCGAGACGACCGCGATAGTGTCGACGCCGCGCGCCACGATGGCGTCGTGGTTCTCGAGATAGCCCGGCAGATGATTGTTGCTGCAGGTTGGCGTGAAGGCGCCGGGAACGCCGAACAGCACCACCTTCTTGCCGGCGAAAATCTCGGCGCTGGTCATCGGCTTGGCGCCATCGGCGGTCATCACCTTGAAAATCGCTTCGGGCAGTTTTTCGCCAACCGAAATGGTCATGGTTTCCTCGTTTGGGAGATTGGGAAGGAT
>NZ_RZSV01000419.1:0-2185 GCF_004023205.1 Mesorhizobium sp. M1A.F.Ca.IN.020.03.2.1
TTCCTCGCGGCGATTGCGCTTGCCGCCGCGCTTGCCGCGACGGCGCTTCTTCCCCTGCCCCTCTTCCGCTGCTTCCGCCCCGGCCGGTGCTTCAGCCGTGACCTCGGCTGTCGCTTCGCCAGCAATCGTGCCGGCGTCCGCAGGTGCGGGGGCCGAGACGGCATCGCCATGGCCTTGATGCTCGCGGTCGCGATCCTTGCCGCCGCGCCGCCGACGGCGTTTGCGGCGCTTGCGGCCGCCTTCGCCGTCCTCGGACCGCTGCGGATGCTGTCCCTGCTGTGGATGGCGCGGCTGTTCGGCCTGGACCGATACCTCTTCTTCCTCCTCGACGACGATCTCGTCCTCGGGCTCTTCCGGCTCGACATAGGTCGGCAGGCTGCGCACCTCGACGAAGCCTTCCGGCTTCTCAGCCACCGCGCCGCGGAAGATCGCGTAGTGTTGTGCGCCCAGCGTCTCGTCGGCTTCGAGCGTGATGCTCAGGCCGAACCGGGCCTCGAGCTCGACCAGATTGGCGCGCTTGTGGTTGAGCACATAAAGCGCGGTCGCCGCCGGCGTGCGCACTGTGATGTGGCTGCGCGAATCCTTGAGCAGGAATTCCTCGATTGCCCGCACCACCATCAGCGCCACCGAGGAGTCCGATCTCACATGGCCCGTGCCGCCGCAATGCGGGCAGGGCTTCATCGTCGATTCCAGCACGCTGGCACGGATGCGCTGGCGCGACATCTCCATCAGGCCGAAATGCGAGATGCGACCGACCTGGATGCGGGCGCGATCGTTCTTGAGGTGATCCTTCAGCCGCTTCTCGACCGCGCGGTTGTTGCGGTTCTCCTCCATGTCGATGAAGTCGATGACGATCAGGCCGGCAAGGTCGCGCAGCCTGAGCTGCCGCGCGACTTCCTCGGCGGCCTCCAGATTGGTGTGGAGCGCGGTGTCCTCGATCGAATGCTCCTTGGTGGAGCGGCCGGAGTTGACGTCGATCGAAACCAGCGCCTCGGTCTGGTTGATGATGATGTAGCCGCCGCTCTTCAGCGTCACTTGCGGCTGCAGCATCCGGTCGAGCTGCGCCTCGATGCCGTTGCGCACGAAGATCGGCGTGGTGTCGCGGTAGGGCTGAACCACCTTGGCATGGCTCGGCATCAGCATCCGCATGAAGTCCTTGGCCTCGCGGTAGCCGTCCTCGCCGGAGACCAGGATCTCGTCGATATCCTTGTTGTACAGGTCGCGGACCGAGCGCTTGATCAGGCTGCCTTCCTCATAGACCAGGGCAGGGGCCGTGGACTGCAGCGTGAGATTGCGGACATTCTCCCAAAGCCGCATCAAATATTCATAGTCGCGCTTGATCTCGGCCTTGGTGCGGCTTTCGCCGGCGGTGCGCAGGATGACTCCCATGCCCTGCGGCACCTCGAGATCGGCGACGACCTCCTTCAGCCGCTTGCGGTCCTGAGCATTGGTGATCTTGCGCGATATGCCGCCGCCACGCGCGGTGTTCGGCATCAAGACCGAATAGCGGCCGGCGAGCGACAGATAGGTGGTCAGCGCCGCGCCCTTGTTGCCGCGCTCTTCCTTGACGACCTGGACCAGTAGGATCTGGCGGCGCTTGATGACTTCCTGGATCTTGTACTGGCGGCGCACCGGCTTGCGGCGGTTGCGAACCTCTTCAAGCGCATCCTCGGCGCCGACCGATTCGATTTCGTGTTCGTCCGAATGTGCGGACGAAACTTCTTCGAGCATGCCGCGATCATCGTCGCTGGGAGCGGCTTCCTCGGCCGGAGCGACCTCGCTGGTCGATTCGGCCTGCACCGGTTCCGAAATCACATCCGCATCGATGCTCGCGGCGATCGAAGTGGGGCCGCTCTCGGAAGGCTGGCGATTCTCGCTGTCGGTCGCATCGGCGTCTTCGGTGTCGCTGCCGGCTTCGGGGGCCTTGTTCTCCTCTTCGCCGGCTGCCTCGGCTACGGTCTCAACGGTTTCGGAGCCTTCGGTGGCTTCGGTCGAGGTATCGGCCGCATCGCCGGGCTCATCAGCGGAAGCGCTGGAAGCTGCGACCTCATCGGCGCTTTCGCCGCCTTCGTCGGCACCGGCAGCATCGGAACCGCGCTTTTGCTCGGCCCGGTCGCGGTTCTTGCCGCCGCGCCGGCGGTTGCGGCGGCCGCCGCGATCGCGCGCCTGCTGTTCCTCGCCGGTC
>NZ_RZSV01000041.1:0-33458 GCF_004023205.1 Mesorhizobium sp. M1A.F.Ca.IN.020.03.2.1
ACTAATGCACAGTGTGTCACAATCTGAATTGGGAGCCTGGGGGGAAATATGGACGAGCCGCGTCTAGGTCTACGCGGCGCTTACGAGGCCTTATTCCGATCGCGCGGATTATCGCTCCCTGATGGGCGCCCACTTTATCGCTACCGATTCAGCCGACAAGAGTTCGAGGGCGTTCGGGAGGTCCTAAAACGCCATGGACCGACCGCGCTGAACGACTCCCATGGTCAGGCTTTGTTCGTTGCTTTCACAGCCGAGTGGTATCGCCGGGAACGCGCCGGGGGGGCTTGGGACTGGATCAGACCCTTAGCTGTCCTTGGAATTCGATATCACGCGAATGATTCGGCCGCCGACGTGCGCTACGCGGTGGTGCGGGAAGCCGCCGAAGCTGGCTTGAAACGGTGGCGACGCCCTCAGCCGACCGACGTGCCGCTCCTCTTCGGCGTAGTGCGCGAGGCGGGTTTTCCAGCTGCTGCCATCAAAGAGGGAACCTTGGGGTTATGGCTGAAGCGCAGCATCTTGGCGATCGAAATGGGCTTCACACCTGCCGAGGCCGTCGCAAGTGAGGCATGGCGGGCGGGCGAAACGCTTGTTCAGGCGCTGGTGGAGCCAGCCGTGGCGCTGTCCACGGTAATCGTTCGTTTCCGTCAACAATTGCCGCCCCTCCACGAACGAAATGACCGAGATCCCGTGCTCCACCTGGATTCTGTGGTGCCTGCTTGGCGCAACGATCTGCCTTTTGACTTGGAGGAAGGCGATTTTCGATCTCTGGTGGAAGACTTGGTCCGGACCCGGCGCGTCGAAGGGGGAGCCCTGGCGGCAAGCCGATTGCTGCGGCGCACCGCCGAAGGGTGGGCGCCGCGGGCCGAACTCACCTTGTCAGGTGAACTCGACGTGGTCCGAACATCTCCCCAATTGCAGGCAGCGATGGAAGGTGCCACTCGGCTGCGCATCTTTCCGCGGGGTGATCTGCCGGGTTTGAACCGGCCCATCGCCGTGCTGGAACAGGTGGAATCAGACGAGGCGACAGCGTGGGAGTCCCGTCCGCTGGTCAAGGCGTTCGAAGTTCCCGCTCGCCTGAACCAGGCAATTAGGTTGGCGGCAGTTGCAGGGGAGACCTTAGTCGAAGAGTTCACCGCGTTTGCCGGCGAGCCGGTAGACGCGCCTGTCCTCCTCTTCCAGCCAGATCCTGGCGTCGATTTTGAGAACGCGCTTGAACTAAGATTCATTGGCAGTTCGCCCTTTCGAAGCACTCGGCCATGGCTGGCTATGGCTGTAACGCAGGAGGCTCGTTCAGCACTGAAGTTCGAACAGCCTCCTTCTGACTTGGGAGACTGCATCCTCGATGGACGCTGTCTTCTGGCCTTCGTCGGGCAAGCTTCGCTCGACCTTGGTGATGGGCGTCTCACGTGGCGTAGCGCGGCCGAGCGCGAGGATACGAAGCGACTGATCCTCACAGGAGAGACTCTACGGCGGGTGCGCGAGACGGTGTTCCTAGGGACGCCAAAGGCTTGGCTTTCGGATGGTCAGCATCACACGCTGGTTTCGTCGGAAGACCTAATTTGGCGGTCGTTGGGGAGAGGCTCGTGGCGTTCTTCGAACAAACACGCGCCCCTGGGCAGGGTCGAGATCGCAATGAGGCGGGGCGGTGAACTGGTCGCTTGGACCTGCGCCGACGTTGCGCCGCGTGAATTGGTGCTATCGGGAGAACCGCGAACCCACTCGTTGAAAATCGAGAATCTGCTCGGGGCCAGCGTTGCGGCGAAGGGCGGTCAGATCCTTCCGATCTCCAGGAATGGTGATGACGCGCGCGTCGATCTTCGACTCCACACCCCAGGCGCGATGCTACACGTGGCGCTGCGATGGGACACCCAACTCGACCTAACGCTCGCTGATCCGATTGCCGAGCCGCTCCTGTTGACCCCGGACATGCGGCCCGCCGTAAGCCGGGCCCAGATTTCGATCGATCGACTGCATGGGTTCCGCCTGTTGGCGCCTGGCGGTCGCGACCTATGGCTGGTGGTTCGGCAGGGCGCAGGACAGCCCGTGCAGGCCACGCGTCGTATCGACGGTCTCGTCCCGCTATCGGCCTTTCAAGACGAATTGCGGGATCTCCTTGGTAGCTTTCCGGACCTCGATGCGGAGGTGCGCCTGAGCTGGGCCGGTCGAGGTGACCACTTCGCCGAGATCGCCTGGTACGACGAAGACCAGCCGCTGGTGGCCGAGAAAGGCATTTCGCCGTTCTCGGGCCTTTCGAGTATCCTTGGTTGGAATCTGGATGCGCTAGCGCTGACGCAGCCTACCGCGAAACTCTCCAACAACCTTCCACGCCTTTCCTTGCAGGAATTGCAGACGCGACTCCTGCAAGAGCTCGGTCCGGGCCCCTGGCTGATCTTCGGGCGAACCAATGACGGGACCTCGCTCAGACCGAAGGTGGTCGCCCAACCACCGGGCGACGACGATCGTGGAAGTGCGCTTCGTCTGGCCTTCAGGATCGCACGACGTGACGCCCGGGACGATGCATTTGCTACAGTGTTAAAGCACCCGGAAGCCTTGAACCGCGCTGATCTCCGCCTCTTGGTCGATCTGAGCGTGGCCGCGCGGGATCGCAACGTGCCCGTGCCGGCGATCGATGCCCTGCGGTCACTTTGCCGTGCCCCCCAGGCGGCTCCGTGGATCCTGTCGACCTGCGACACTCTTGAGGAGCGCGACGCCGTGATCCGGCTACAAAGTGAGTTACCCTTCCTCTGGTGCGCAACGGAAGTCGAGCACTGGGTGTCTGCGTTTCGAACGAGAATTGACGAGTTGGAGCGCCGCCTGGAACGGTTGGAACTACCGACTGCCGACGCAGGGCGCAATGTGGCGGCCGCCCTCGGCCAAATCGCTGATCTGGAGCCCGGGCTAGCGACTCATGCGTGGATCACCTTCCTATTGGTCGCGCCACGAGCAGATTTGGAACCCGGCCTCATCGGAAGGCTATGCCGGCGTCCGAAGGAAACGCTTCGGGAACTCGCCGAAGCGTTCGTGACTCGTCAGAGTGAGCATCGCGAGCCACCGACCGGATTGCATCTCGCGGGGCTCCTGCCAGAGCGACGCGAGCTTTGGGAGCGGTACGACCCAGCCTTCGCGGATTTGATCGCTGCTCCCCTAGTGGCGGCGCGAATGGCGGCCGGCAAACTCCATCAAAACCCGCAGGTTGTCGGACGATGTCGGGCCGCTTGGCTCCACGACCGTCAGCTCTTCGAGAGCGCTCTCGCCGTCGCCCTTGGACGCGAGACTATAGACCCCGGCACCACCCAACGAATGGACCTGTGATGGAAATCGAGAGGCTTCTGGCGCGGCTGCCACGCGATGCTGCAGATGCGATTGTCGGTATGGCTCGACTCCGTTCAGTCGATCTCAATCGGCATCTGCGTGAGGGCTTGGGTGCGCGCGCTGGTCAGCCTAACTCGGCCCTCTCCGAACCGTTTGTCGAAGGCGCTTATCCCTGGTTGCCGTTAGAGGGCGGTTGGGGCGGATTGCCGGCTGGCCTTTTGCACCCAAGAACGCTCGAAGTTCTGCGTGAAGTCGCATACCCGCCCTACACCCACCAGGTGGACGCTTGGAAGCAGCTTTGCGGCGAACGCGCCGCTTCGGTGATCGTGTCGAGCGGCACAGGCTCAGGGAAGACAGAATGCTTTTTGACACCGATTTTGGATGGGCTGGTTCGATCCTCCGATAGCGGTGCAAAACCGCTCGAAGGAGTGCGCGCGCTGATGCTCTATCCGCTCAACGCACTTATCGCCAGCCAGGAGGAGCGGCTGTCAAAGTGGTTCGCCCCCTTCGGCGGAGCGCTGCGCTACTGCCTCTACAATGGCGACACGCCGGAGAGTGTGCGGAGCACCGCCGCGCGTGGGGAACCCTGGAAGGTCGCTGATAGGACGACACTCAGGCGCTCGCCTCCGCCGGTTCTTGTCACCAACGTTACCATGCTGGAGTACATGCTGATCCGGCAGAAGGACGCACCGATCCTGCGGGCGTCACAAGGTACGCTTGACTTCGTGGTACTGGACGAAGCGCACTCATATGTCGGCGCCCAGGCGGCCGAAATTGCTCTCCTACTACGCCGCGTCGCGCTTGCTTTCGGTCGCAAACCCGAAGAGCTCCGATACGTCGCGACCTCAGCGACGATCGGCGGCCCGGACGCCGCCGAGCTACGATCCTTCCTTCGAGATCTGTCAGGCGCACCAGAGCAAAATATTCACGTGGTAAGAGGTGTTAGGGCGTCGCTACCGGCCTCTCCTGCCCTCAATAGCAATCTCATCGAACTTGACGAGATAGCGGGCATGGAACCGCTCCAGGCCGGTGAGATCTTCGCTAAGTCTGCACCGCTAAGGGTCCTGAGGGAGCAGTTCAGAGCCGGCGCCATCGTAGGCTGGAGCGGCTGGAGCGCGCAGGCGCGCCAGATCGGCGGCGCGGACGTAGACCCGAGGCGCCTGCTTGTCGAAGCGTCAAGGGCGAAGGACCCACATTCCGATCCGGCGCTGGCCAGCGCTGGCGGAGACTCAATCCTGCCGGTCCGCCTACACCTCTTCCACCGGACGCTTTCCGGTCTCTGGGCCTGCGTGAACCCGACCTGTCCCGGGCGGCCCGCCGCATCTGAAGCAGCCGACTGGCACTTCGGCGCCGTCTTCCTCGAATCGCGAGAGCATTGCTCACACTGCGGATCGCTCGTGCTCGAATGGGCCTATTGCATTCAATGCGGCGATGGTGCGCTCAAGGCTGAAGAAACTGCCGACGGATCGCATCTTGTGGCCTGGACAGGCGGCACAGGGGACGGTGAGTTCGAGCAAACGCTCGATCGCGACGAAACCTTCGGCGCCGAAGACGACACACAAGACGATGCGCCGCTGACCACATCCCCGGTCGTGAACCGCCGATATTTAGGGGCGCGCGGGGCACGGCCGTCTCCGATAATCCGCTTCGAGCCAAAAACCGGTGCGATCGTCGAGACCGTGGACGGCGCGGGGTTACCAACGACCGCGAGCCGCCACGTAGGTGAGTGTCCATGTTGCGGCTGGGCACCCAAGAAGGTGGACCTCGAGGCCGGCGTGCTTCGATCGCTCGTCGCGGGTGCGCCCTACTTGATGTCTCAGATCACCCCTGGACTCGTCGGGCACCTATCGCCAAAACCTGACGCTGACGAGCCCTTGCCGCTCGACGGCCGGCAACTGATTACCTTCACCGATGCGCGGCAGGGCACGGCCCGACACGCGGCGAACTTGCAGGTGGCATCGGAGCGCGGCTTCGTCCGAAGCTTTCTCTACCACTTTGTGCAGGATCGTCCCGTGCGGGACGACCAGGCCATCGCCGCGATCGAGGCTAAGCTCAAGCGACTGGCCTCCGACGAGCAGGACGGGATCACTCTCAGCCTCATGGCTGACCTTCGGTTGGCGCGAATCAGGCTCGAAGGGGTCGCCACCCCGAAGGCCTGGCGCCAACTTGTCGATCGACTCGCCGCTGAGCCCACAATCAACCGCTTTCTCTCGAATCTCTGGGTCGAGCGCGAAGAGACTTTCTCCGACCCAGCGCGGCTCGCTGAATTCATGCTATATCGGGAGATCATGCGACGGCCCGTCCGCGCCAACAGCGCTGAGACATTGGGCCTTTTGCGCTTGACCATTCCCGGCCTGGACGAGCCCAACGTGGTCGTTCCGGCTTCCGCAACGCGCTTAGGGTTGAATGCAGACGACTGGCGCGACCTCGTGCGCCTTCTCCTTACGCATTTTGTCCGAACTAACGTCATCCTGGATTTCGACGCTAAACGTTGGATGCGTTGGATTGACCGCCGCCAGAGCCACGTGGAAATGGTACCTTTCGAGCCTGCGCTTCCCTCAAGCCGATACGTCCGCTTCTGGCCACACCCCTACGGTCCAAGACCTTCTCGCGTGGTTCGGATGCTTGTCCAGGCGCTTGGTCTCGATCGCGATGATCCAAGCGTTCGGGATGACTTGAACGAACTTCTGCGGGCAGCATGGTCGACGTTGCAAAGGTTCATGACGGTCAGTCCGAATGGCTTCCGGCTACGGCTCGGCGACATGAATGTCACGCCGATCGAAAGGGCCTTCTGGTGCCCCAACACTCGACGTCTGGTGGACACGACCTTCCGCGGACTAAGCCCATACGACAAGCTCGGTGTGCACCCGAAAGCCGAAGCCGTCGACATGCCGACCCTGCCGTTTCCATGGCGCCGTGATGCCCACGGAGGTCGCGTCTCCGATTCAATTCTCGACGACTGGCTAGCGACCGATGAACGTGTCTCGCTCCTGAGGGCCAAGGGGGCCTGGGGCGATCAGCAGGATCGCGCGGCGAGGTTCTCGCCGTGGCTGCGCGCGGCGGAGCACTCCGCTCAGCAACCGAGTTTCCTGCTCCGCGACTACGAAAACGCCTTCAAATCTGGAAAAGTCAACGTCCTTGGCTGCTCGACCACCATGGAGATGGGCGTTGACATTGGAAGCATCGAGGCGGTTCTAAACACCAATGCGCCACCGGCGATCGCTAATTACCGGCAGCGTGTCGGCCGGGCGGGACGGGCGCGTCAGCCGATCGCTCTTGGCCTGACGATTTGCAAGGATCGACCGCTCGACCGACTCGCGTTCGCAGATCCCGGCGCCTTCCTGGCGCGAGAAGCGCCCGCGCCGGTGGTCAGTCTCGAAAGCCCAACCATCGCTCGACGTCACGCCCACGCCCTTCTTCTTGCGCGCTTTCTGGCCACTCAGGGCGCCGAACTTCACAAACTGACGAATGGCGCCTTTTTCGGCCTCGGACTCAGCGCAGAAGTCCTGAATAACTTGCCTTGGCGTCGCTTCCTAGCATGGCTCGACGCCGCCGCTGCAGGTCTCAAGACGATGACATCGGATCTTGAGGAGGTGTTGCGCGGGACCCCCGTGCGACCAGACCCCGACCTCTTCGAAGGTGTCCGGGATACGATCGAGCGCATTCAGTCGGATTTGAGCGCGGAATGGGACGCACTAAGGGGCGATGAGCCGGATGCCGAAACCTCTGTGGTATCCAAGGCGCGGGACTTCCAACGTCGGAGGCTCCAGGGAAATTACCTTTTGGGTGAACTCGCCGGTCGCGGATTCCTACCGTCATATGGCTTCCCGAGCGACGTGGTGTCCTTCGTGACGGAGACTGGGGTCGAGCGACACAAGCGAGAGGACTCTGGCGAGAACCGCTTTAGTTCTCGAGGATACCCATCCCGACAACGCGACATCGCCATATTCGAGTATGCGCCTGGGCGGAGCTTGGTGGTGGACGGTGTCGTGCGAGAGTCCGCGGGCGTCACGCTGAATTGGAAACGTCCCGCCGATAAGGCCGGTGTGCGGGAGGTGCAAAGCCTTCGTCAGATGCGCCATTGTCAGTCCTGCGGCGCGTTACTGTCGGCGCCATCCGCCGTGTCTCCCGGCGCCTGCCCCGATTGCGGCAGCTCTGACTTCAAGATCATGCGATTCCTCGCTCCAGCCGGTTTTGCCGTCGACGCGCGCTACGAAGTTCATGATGACCCCTCGGACACCGGGACTTCAATGCTCGTCGACCCCTGGGTCTCGGCGCGCACTCTGGCTTGGCGCGCTCTCCCGGACCCAAACGTCGGGCGCCTCCGGACCGGCTCGGACGGTCTGGTCTTCTGGTTCAATCCAGGTCCGCACGGCCATGGGTTCGAGGTCTGCCTGCACTGTGGCCGCGCGGAAGCCGAACACCAAGCGGATGGCGCCGGGTCCCTCGCGGGGCACCGTCCACTTCGCGGAGGCCCCCGTGCGGCCGACGAACGCACCTGCACAGGCGCGCCGGAGATCAACCCCTATGCCGTGGCGCGCCATCTACGACTCGGTCACGAAATTCGAACCGACGTCTGCGAAATACAACTCTACGACTGCGCCAGCCGTGAAGTGGCGCTGACGGTGGCTTTGGCGATCAGAGAAGCGGCCGCGCGTCGCCTCGGCGTGGATGCTGACGAGATGGGCTTTGCGGCGCCTCCCGCCATCCATCCTGCCGGCCAGCGCAATTGGACCGCTGCTGTCTTCGACCGGGCGAGCGGAGGCGCCGGCTTCTCTGCCACGATAGCTCGTGATCCCATCGGCATACTTAACGAGGCTAGAGACTTGCTGGACTGCAGCAAGTTGGGCCGTTGTGGCGATCCCGATGCAGTATTCGCCTGCCCTCGCTGCGTGCTCTCGGTTGATAGCCAACATGCGGTCGAAGGCACCGACCGGAGGGCAGCGCATTCCCTACTCACCGCCATTGGACGCAGTCTGGACCTTCCCAAGCGCTTCCGACTGTTCGGACCTGCCACCGAATATGAATCCGCACCTCTCCCCCAAGCACTCTCCGACCGCCTTGGGGACGATGCGTCGAATACACTGGTCGTGTTCATGTCAGGGCCTCCTGCAGAGTGGGAATTGGAGACTTGGCAAATGGCGCCCGTTCTGGAACGCTGGGGCGCTCGCGGGCGCGGGGTGCAGATCGCAGTCGACGCGAGCGCGCTGACCGCTACCGATGCCGTCACGCGTCGGAACGTGGTACTATGGGCTCAGCGCGCACGCGTCGACATCGTAGCGCGAAACGAAGTCGACAACGACGCCTGGCTGGCGGGTGTGGTCTCGACACGTGGGCTAACCGCCTGGGCATCATCGTCTGCATCCGCGAAGGCCGTGGGTATTGGTTGGGGCTCTGTCTCCGATGCTCCGGTGGTACGAGGTGCAACGGCGCTTGCCGCGCCGCGGGAGCGGCTAGATGTATCCGCCCTGCTCTCGGCCGGCGGCAGTGAGGCCATTTTCGAGATTGCTGATGAGCTCGACGGACCAGCCGCGGGTTTCGGTGCCCGGCTCAGGGCGCTGTTGCGCGCGCGCTCGACGGAATTAGCGCAGGTATTCGCTGCCCCGTGTTTGGAGATTCGCTATTCGGACAAGTACCTGTTCAATCCGCTGTCCATCCGTCTCCTGACGGAAGTGGTCGCCGCCTTCAGCGACTATGACACCAACGTCAAAGTGCAGACTCTCGCCGCCAAGACCGGCGGTGGGGCTCGTACAGGACCGTGGTTGCATAGGGATTGGGCCGACCTAGTTACGCGTACGGCGGTTATGGAGCAATCGCTTGTCGAGGTGGTGCCGAAAGTGCAGGTGTCACAAGTCCAATCCGCGCCGCACCGCCGTCGCCTTGAATTTCGAACGCCGCGTGGCTCTGGCACGATCTTCTTTGATCAGGGAATGGGCTCATGGCGAGTTACCGACGAACACCACGATCATGCTAGCTCAATCTCTGAGCAGGTGACGAGCCTTAAACGACCGTTCTCAGTTCTCAACGGTCTAGATGGGACGTTCCTTGCGGTGAGACTTGACTGAGAGTCGACTCCTCAAGGAATGCACGGTTCAGCGTGAATGGCGCGTCCGGCCAACTTTGGCGCCTGAAGGCGGCTGTTTTTGCGACGTTCGCCTATAGCGTCGCAGGCGGCTGCATCCCTAATGAGCACTGAGAACCATGACCTGTGACCATATAGACAACGACGATTATCCCGTTAGTTCACAGCGCAGCAGGATAATGCGTTCGGTACGGCAAAAGGACACGTCGCCCGAGATGAAAGTGCGATCGGCTCTTCATGCCGCCGGTCTGCGATACCGCCTTCATGTTAAGGGCCTCCCGGGAACGCCGGATCTCGTTTTTCCCCGGCGAAAGGTCGTGGTATTCGTTCATGGCTGTTTCTGGCATCGCCATCCGGGCTGCCATCTCGCGACCACGCCAAAGTCCAGGGTCGCGTTCTGGACGGAGAAGTTTAGGCGCAATCGGGAGCGTGACGCCGCTGCTGCGGGCGCACTGCGTTCGCGGGGCTGGGCTGTCGTGGAGGTGTGGGAATGCGAGATAAAGCGTAACGACTACCTGGAGCCGCTCCTACAAATATTGCGACTGGCGATAGATGCGCGGATGAGCCAACCACACCGCCTTCATCGAAGCTTTAACGCTAGTCTCAGACGGAAAACTTCCGAATCCGGAACGCGAGGTGCGGAGGGAGGATGAATTCGAATTCGTCGCCAAGGTGCAGCACCGTGGTGACCTCGAAGTGAAGCTGGCGATGGTGATTTGGACAGACCGTAATGACGTTTTGCGGCCCCAGCACATCAACGCTGAGTGTCGATACCTGCACCACGTGGTGAGCTTCGACATACGGCATACCATCCGGTTTGAAGAACGTGGCCCAAGCCTGACCCAAGACGTCGCAGCCCTGACACCGGTGGTTGTTCGTTAGCTTCACCATTGCTCCGATCGGCCCGCGTTCCACGTATCGGCTAATCCGGTGCTTGATGATCGGAGTAGCATCGCGCGTCAAATCCCACACCGCTTTGCGTATTTCGGGGTTTTGCAGGTCGGGTGCGCTTGCGAGTAGGGGCAGCTGATCAACGTTCGTACTAAAGTCGACAAGTGAGTCGATGAAGGCTTGTGCGGTGGCGGTACCGCCCCGCAACGCCGGTTCTAGAGCACGTCCTGTGATCGATGAATCGATTGTGAAGTGACGGCTGCGTTTTGTGCTGATTCAACGTCCACCTCGATGGAGGTTGACGATGGGAAAAGCATTGAGCGTGGATCTTCGGTCGCGGGTCTTGAAGGCTTCGGACGAGGGCATGTCGGCGCGGCAAGCGGCGGCGCGGTTCGGCGTGGGAGTGTCCAGCGCGATCCGCTGGATTGCGCGGGCGAAGATCGGCGAACTGGCGCCCCGCCCGCAGGGCCGCCGCCGTGCCTCCAGCCTCGATGCGCATGAAGCCTTCGTCGTCGGGCTGATCGAGGAGCGCAAGGACATCACGCTGAACGAGATGGTGGAGCGGCTCGTCGCCGAGCAGTCGGTGCGCATCAGCCGCAGCGCCTTGAGCGCCTGGCTTCGCCGCCACGGCTGGACATTCAAAAAAAGTCCGCGCACGCACTGGAGCAGGATCGCCCCGACATCCTGAAGCGGCGCCGCGACTGGTTCGACGGCCAGCTCGACCTCGATCCGGCGAAGCTCGTGTTCATCGATGAGACCGGCCTCTCCACAAAGATGGCCCGCCTGCGTGGAAGAGCGCCGCGCGGCGAGCGCTGCCGGGCCGGCGTGCCGCATGGCCACTGGAAGACCACAACCTTCACCGGAGCGCTGCGGCTGACGGGCATGACTGCGCCCTTCGTCTACGACGGCGCCATGAACGGCAACGTGTTCCTGGCCTATGTCGAGCAGGTGCTGGTCCCGACATTGTCGGAGGGCGACGTAGTTGTCATGGACAACCTGCCCGCCCACAAGGCCGCCGGCGTGCGCGACGCGATTGAGGCCGCAGGCGCGAGCCTGCTCTACCTGCCGCCTTACAGTCCCGACTTCAACCCGATTGAGAACGCCTTCGCCAAACTCAAGGCGCTGCTGCGAGCAAAGGCCGAGAGAACCATCAAGGCGTTGTGGGACACGGTCGGCGCGGTCGTCGACCTCTTCACCACAGCCGAATGTGCCAACTACTTCAAAGCCGCAGGATATGAACCGGATTAAACAGGACGCGCTCTAGTCTCGGAAGAGAAGGGCGGATGTCGAAAGATACCGCTAGTCGTAACTTTTATTGCCGGTGCCGGCAGATCGACGTTCCGACCTTCCGATCGTTGAAACGCTCCGGCGGATCTGCAATCTGAGTTCGCCGATATCGGAAACGTCGGATAGACGAATGGGATAGTCGGCCGTCTCCAATTTAACTCGACGGTCGTTCGGGTCGAGGTCGGCGAGGGCCTTACTGTCGACCCACGCCCCCTCAAGATTGCCACCGAGCACCGCGAGGCGGGCTAAGATGGTTTCAAGGGTCGCGATATAGTCCGGGTTGTAGGCGGGCTTGCCTCGGGAGACGCCGCCATTCGAGTGAAGCACGATGTCGACCCCGATGGCCGTTTCTTCGACCTCGAACTCTGCGTCCAGTATCTGACCATCCTCACCGAAAGCCGTCAAGACATTTTCCTCACGGCGCCGAGTGTTGGGCGAGCGACGCAGGGTTCCGATTCTCTGCCTCGCTAGCGATCATGCCAAGAATCTGACATCTATGCATCTTGTCGGGACCAAAACCTTATGTCGAACCTTTTACTGCAGTTGGCAGACCCGGACGAAGTGGCTGCGATCGTCGATGATGTGCGCCGGGAGGCTCGGTACGTTGTTACGGACTTTTCCGTCGAACTGGTGGTTTCGAAATTTCGCGATGAGGCCGAGACGGAAGGGGACATCTACGTTCCGGAGTATCAGCGAAGCCTCGCTTGGAACGAGGAGCAAAGCTCCTATTTCATCGAGAGCCTCATCCTCAGGGTCCCAGTTCCTCCGGTATTCCTCTATGACGTCGAGGGGCGCTTGGAGATCGTTGACGGCTCGCAACGGATCCGAAGCCTAGTACGATATTTGCGGGATGGGTTCGCGCTGAGAGGTCTCGAGAAGCTAGACATACTGAACGGATATCATTTCGCCGATTTGCCGCCCTCGGTGCAGCGGCGTCTCAACAACACGCCAATACGTTCGTTCGTCTTGGACCAGGGAACCGACGAAAGCACCCGTGTTGAGCTGTTCAGGCGCCTCAACACATCAGGAAAGCGACTTGAAGACGCCGAAATACGGAAAGGCGTTTACCGCGGTGCCTTCCTCGATCTGGTGATTGAAAGGGCTGCATCAGACCTCTTTAAGAGCTTGACGCCCCATATGGCCAAGGGCGTCGACGCTCGCAGCGAGCGTCAAGAGCTAGTCACGCGCTTTTTCATCTACTGCGACCGCTACCTGGCGTTCCGCCACGATGTCAGGAAATTCCTCGACTCCAACATGGACAAGCTGAACAAGTCCACTGACGAAGCGCGGCTCTCGGAGATGGGCGCCGAATTCGAGCGGACAATGCAGTTTATCCGCATGTACTATCCGAAGGCCTTCTATCGGCCGGATGGAGGGAAACGCGTTCCTCGTGTCCGCTTCGAAGCCATTGCCGTTGGAACGGCGCTCGCCTTACGGAGCGATCCGGCCTTAAGGCCGCCATCGGATGCATGGCTGCGGTCGAAGCAGTTCGAGGAGCTGGTGCGGACGGACGCCAGCAACAGTGCTCCGAAGCTCCGGGGGCGTATCGAATACGTCCGCGACAGCCTGCTCGGCCGTCCGTATGAGCGTTGAGGGACGCTTTCGCGTCCGCGCGCAGGACGTGTCCGAGTACCTAAAGTCTCTGCAGTCGCTGGAGCGTGTTTACAACATACCCGGCCGCAGTTTCTACCGCGCAACGGCGGCGATCACGGCGTCCCGCGCCTCCGCCTTCATCATGATGTACAACTGCATAGAGTTCGGTTCCCGAGAGGCGTTGGTAGGGCTGCGACAGGAGATCCTGGCAGGCGGTGGCGGCTTTATGGCTCTGAAAGACTACTGGCAGGAAGAGATAGCCCGAGCTCACTTCCGCGACCGGCTCACCCAGGGCGCCAACCACGACAGCCTCATCCGCGACGTGGCCAGGTTCGCGCCTGGGGTCGTGGACTGGAAATCAGACCTGCGCCGTCTGCCGTTTTCCGGAAATGTCGACAACGAGGAATTGCTACGCTTCGTCGCGCGGATCGAAAGCCGATGGCGACCACCGCGATCTTGCCTCGGCGGTTCCGACCTGGTCCTTATAAGACAGATGCGCAACACACTTGCTCATGGCGCCGAGACGTTCGAGACCGTCGGTTCCCAATTCAGCACTCAGGACATTACCGAGAAGTTTCGACGGACAAGGATCTTCATGGTCTCGCTCATTAAGGGGCTTGAGCGCTACAAGACAAGGCAGCACTACCGCCGCGTTTAGGCGGGTACTTCTTCGAGACCGCAGTGGGTCGCCAGTGCTTGCGCGAAGTCTTGGTTCTTAGTTAGCCCACTCTTCATGTAGCGGCGAAGAAATCCCTCGGCGGCGCGGACGGATAATGTCTGTGCATCGTTCAAGCCAAAGCTCGCGATCGAGACGCGGCGTTCGTCTGCCGGTCCTTCACCCGCCCCAGGTATGTAGCGTGAAGTCTGCTTAGGGCCACCCCACGCCGCGTTGTGCTGGGAAAGCGTCTCGGTACCGTGTTCCTGATAGGCAAGGCTGTGGGCTTCCGAGGCCACCAGACGTTGTCCGACCCAGGTCGCCACAGGCACGCTCACAGCGTTGCCAACAAGGCGCCAGCGCCCGCGCTCGCCCTTATTGGTGTCGCGGGCAGCCGCCGTCCAGCCAGCGGGGAAACCTTGAAGGCGTTCCGCATCCTCGATGCCAGGCGTCTGAAACAGTCCAGTTTCCACCGTCCAAATAGCAGGCGGTGAAGGTATGCTTAGGCCGGAGCCCCCTTTTAGGGGTGGTACTGCATCAGGGGTCCAACCCACGCCACGATTGCCCTCAGTCCAGTAAAATCCGATGTTGGCCGCCCAATCGCTTGCGGGCGCTACGCGGTCGATACCGTCGAAGAGGAGGTTTCCGGGGTCACCCTCCAACATGCCGACGATGAAAATGCGCCGGCGTCGATGCGGAAGCCCAAATTCCCGAGTGTCCAGCACGCGGTACGCCCAGCGGTAGCCGCGTTCGGCTAGCTCGGCGGTAACGTACCGTACTGCCTTGCCCTTCTGCAGATTTAGGGAGAACGCAACGTTTTCGAGAACTATAGTATTCGGCTTCTTCGGTGTAGCGTCGAGCAACCTGAACACGTGCGACACCAGCCCGGACTGGCTGCCGTCCAAACCAGCCATCCGTCCAGCTTGACTGAGATCCTGGCAAGGCCAGCCACCGACAAGGGCGTCGCACTTGGGAAGACGAGGCATGGCCGTGACATCGTCGACAAGACTGATCTCCGGAAAGCGGCTTCGCAAGACGGCCTGTGCCGCAGAATCCTTTTCGCACATCAGGGACGTCTTTAGGCCCGCTTTGGCGAAACCCACCTCGAATCCACCAATTCCCGAAAATAGGCTTGCGACGGTCTGATTCGACATGAGATTCTCCGAATCCCTTATCAGTTAACAGAGATCCGTTTCAAACTCGAGAAAATAAATCGCAGCTTGGCTAGCGCCAAGCTGGCCAATATGGCTCGATCGCCCATCTGCGCAGGCAGGGCGAAGGTCGTGTTTCAGGAAAGCCGGGGAATTCACTCAGAGTTCAAGGTAGAACTTTCTAGCCGGTTGGCCCGAAAGCAGGCCTGTTGAAGCGTCTGCTTCGGGTCACGTCACGAAGATACTCGCACCGAATTGAAGGTCCGTTATGGAAGATCCGAGGCCCGAAGCTTCCAGTCCGCTATCGGCCCCAAGAATGACGGGCTGCAATGCGCCATATCGGTCGTATAAAGTGCCCCCATCCGTTCCCGAAAGCCGTCGTCTGTTACCTGGCTCGTGAGCTGCCGGCAGTCTATCCGAGGTTTCGTTACAATTGTCGGCGGACATCTCGAACATCGTTGCAATTGACGCACACGGATATCTATTAGATGGCGGTAAATCGGACGGTAGCCGCTATTCTCGAGACGGCGGATTCTGCCATTGAGGGGGATGTACCGGCATGCGACTCATCCAGAACAAGGCGTCCGATGATCATCGGACCGCTGTCGCCCATGTTTTGGAGGGCGCTGAGCAGATCAGCATCGCCGTCGCCTTCCTAAAAGAGGGTGGCGCACGGATCATCGGGCTGCTCCTAGAGGCACGCCTGAAGCAGGGCGCTAAAATTGAAGCTTTCCTCGGTACTGATTTCTACATCACCGAGCCAAAGGCGCTCGCGCATTTGCTCGCAATAAAGAAGCGGTTCGGGGCCTTCGAAATGTTTCTTGCAAACGGCAAGACCGCAACCTTTCACCCGAAGTCCTATGTCGGACGAAGCGAAGGCCAGGTTCGGTGTCTGATCGGGTCAGCGAACCTCACGACCGGCGCCCTGACAACAAACGATGAAATTTCAATCCTGGCGACCGTGAACTCGGACGAACAACTGTCGTCGGATCTGAAAGTCACCTTTGCCGATTTTCGTGAGAGCGGCAGCTTCCAAGAACTCGATGACCTGGTGCTTGGGCAATATGCCTCGCGACACAAAGACGCCGAGCGATTGCGACGCAAACTTGAGAAAGAGCTCGAAGACAACTTCGCCGCACAGTTCGATCTGCGGCGCTTGAATGGCTTCCTCCGCCAGTACCGCGCAGACAAGACCGAACGTTCCGCGCTGGCGAAGCGCCGGACCGATCGGGACAAGGCATTGAAGGTTCAGCAATTGATCGCGGATCTCGGCAACGCGCCGAGGATTTCGAAGGAAATGAGGAGCGTCTTCGCAGAGAATCTAAGCAATCTGATTTCTTCAAGAGAGCCTTATCAACATCTCTGGCATTCCGGCGACATTCATCGACGAGGGTCGGCGGCACTCGATCATCCCAAGAAGACGATCACACTGTTCGCCGCGGGCAGGAAGGCAGCCAAACTCGCGCCAGAACGGGGTTACGAGCAGATGCGTCAGCTAGCGCTCGGTATTCCTGGCGTGGGCGTGAATATGATCACGGCGATTCTCTGCACCTTCGCCCCGAAGCGGTACGCTGTCTTCAACGGCAATACCTCCGGCGCCCTAGCGGCGATCGGCATTGGCGCGCCTCGAAGTCCAACTGTCGCAACGCTGTCGGCCGAACGATACACGCAATTGTGCGCTACCATCGACGCGCTGCGGAGGCGCATCGGTGGCGCTGATTTCACGGACGCCGACGCGTTTCTCAACTGGCTGTATTTCAAGACGAAGCCTTCCAAGCGCGCGCATGAGGGAGGCGCCCCAAAAACCTCACCTTGCGTGTCGCGGCCACGCCAAGTTGTCCGGCAGCACCGCGCCTCTAATCGGCCGTTCAGGCAGAGTTTGCCTTCACCGAAAGCGGGCAGTCCGTTCGAGTGAACCACATGGCCCATAGTGCCCCAATCGAACGAATCTCGCTTCTATGGCGTGACCCGAACGGCGCTCTCAGCACGCCCACGGCATCAGAGTTGTCAGCTGGAAATAAATGCGCCAGGTGAGTAGCGCCCCGAGCCCGCAGACGACAAGGATGATGCCAAGGACGAATCGGTGAAGTGTAATCCGGTTTTCCAGCTTGCGATAAAGAGGGAGGAACTCCGCGGCGACGACCGAGTAATCGCCCTTCAGCTTGGTCTTCTGTCGGGTCAGATCGTCGTCTATCGTCGACAGCGTCAGCAGCTGGTTGACGATGGCAAACGCCAGGAGGGCAACGAACAGCGTTGCACCGAGCGAGATGGCGAGGTTTGCCCAGAAATTCACGTCGCATTGAGTTGCGGGCTTGAGCTGCGTGGCGATGATCACACTCGCGACGGGAATGCCCATTATCTGGTTCTGGATGTCATGGAATGTCTTATGGATCTTACCGGTGTAGTCCGCGATGGCCTCTTCCGCCTTCCCCCGGATCTTGTCGTACGAGAACTCCGACGCGAACAGCCTATAGCTGTCCTCGCACTTTGTGACGAAGTCCCGAAAGTGTCGAAGAAGGTACCTGAAGCGCTCGCCTTCGGGATGGGTGCGACACGTCTCGATGAGCGTGGTAGCAACGATCGCAGCCTTCTGGTCCTTGTGCACCTTCTGCATGACGAAGTTCTCGAACTCGTCGACCAGTATGGAGTTTACGGAGACAAGGTCCGATGACCTGAAGTCTACACGGACCATCAGCCGGATCGAGCCGAGGAACAGCATCTCCGCCTGGTACGGGTCGAGAAACGCAGCCGCCTCTTTTAAGGTGCGGACCAGGCGCAATGCGTTCCGGTAGCGCGCGACGGCGTCGGGAACGACGGTATCGTTGTAGGCGAACCTCTCCTCGATCAGGTAATAGCGCTCCGGCTCGGCTATGCGGTTGCGACGGTTCTCGAGCAGCCGGTCGAGGGTGAGCGCGAGGAAGCCAAGTCCTGTGCGTGGAGCGCCGATTTCGACGCTAACTGTCGCGCCTATGACGACCGCCGACGCTGAGTCGACCGTGAATGCCGCGTCGTCGAAAGCCTTCTCATCGCTTTCAATCTGCTTCAGCGTTTCCACAATGCTGTAATCGCGGACCGTCAACTTTCCCGCGGAGCCATCTTTCGAGAACTCCGTGTTGCGGTAGAGTGCTATCAGCTGGTCGAACGTGATCATGAGGCTACGCTACTCCTGATCGTGTTCCAGTCTTTCGATCAGGTCGGGAGGGAGTTCGGTGAAGGTCAGGGTCTTCTTGTCGTCGTTATAGACGATCTTGCCGTCGGTAAGGGCTTGCCGATTGAATTCGACCGACCAGAGCCGCGTCTTCGCGGAGAACTTCACCATCGGCGACAGCGCTCGCTTCTTCGGAACGAAGCCGTCGCCAAGTCCGACATCCGGATCTCCGAGCGATTTGGCGAGTTCTTTCGGGTTCTCTGGAAAGAGCTCGTTGGAGAATGTCTCGAGATCCAAAGGCTCGTTGTCCCGGATGTATCGCTGGCAGATGTCGTACGCCTTCTGCAGGAAAGCTTGCTTGTCCTTCACGAAGCCCTTCGCCGGCTCGGCGAAACCGTTCAGCACGCGCACCAGTGTCCTGGTATCCTCGAGGTCCTGAACGGTGCTGTCGCAACCGAGGAACTCCTTGAAGTACTCGGCGACGTTCCCCTTGCCCTTTAGGAAGCCGATGTAACGGTCCGCCGAGTTAGTCCATGCCGTCATGTTGATCCGGCCGGCGAAGCGGAAGCCGTCGAGGTCGAGGTGTTCGACTGACGCGATGTCAAAGCTTTTGGTGAGCGCCGCACCGAGCTTGTCGTTGATGATCGCCACTAGCAGAAACCGTTGCTCGTCCTTCTCGAGATGCGCGAAAAGGACGTGACCGCCCGTCGCCCCGGGCTTTCGGCGCGCCTGAACGGTCAGTGTCGTCATCAGCTTGGCCGTGAGCGTGGCGAAGTCCTTGAAGTCGCCCTTCCGGAACTCGTCAAGATAGGTCTGTGCCGGATAGTTGTCGGAGCTTGCCGCGAAGCGCCCGTGAGACTTCGAGGCGCGGCTCGCATACATGGCGTGCAGCTCGCCGACCACGCGCTCCACCGTTTCCGAGACCTTGAGGTGCGCGTTACCCGACACCGTTTCAAAACTCTCGGAATTCCTCTTCAGGTCGTGCACCGCGACCTGAATGACCTGCTCGACCATCGAATCCTCCCCCTCGTGATGGCAGTTATGCGAGACGTGAGGGCCCGAACGCAAGTGTTCGAAGGATTAGCAGACCGAATATCCACGCCATGCGTGTCGAAAGGCGGAACGTCTTTCGATCCGCTCATGGCCTACGATCGCAGCGCGGTTTGGATCTTCTTCCACTCAGGAATTTCATCGAAATGGTACTTACGCAGCCTCGTGAAAAGATCGAACGCGTGAAGGGTTCTTAGGATTAAGAGCGGGGCATTGAACGACGCCATTAGCACGCCCGAGAGAGTATCTTGCCGTTCAGCGAGCAACGCCTTGAGAACGACGATCTCGTTGCCGGGGTCTACGATCCAGGCTCCGGCATTGGCAACGAAGGTCACCGACACGGAGTCGGCAGCCGGGTGACCGATCTCGCAAAGTTTCGCGTAGGAACGGCTTTATGCCGGGAATCTTCATTCCATCCACGTGGTCGACGTACTGGAAGGTCTGCATCGCCTTGCGACTGCCGGTGTCTTTTCGGTCTTCAGCACCTTCCGGGCATGCGTGAAGTGTATCAGCGTGTCTTCCAACTCCTTAGCGGACAGCATGGGCTCCCCAGCCTGACCCGAAATCTCGGCTCGTATCGCATCCTTGTTGTAGGCGAGCGTCCGGGCCACTGGTCCCAGGCTGTGGTTTATATCGCCTGCGGATTCGATCAGGCTTCTACACGCCGACGCGCAGCCATATAGACTTCCCGCCTCATGTTCGCGGACCGCCACCTTGATCCACCTGGACGTACGGAACACCGATGCGACCGAAGCCATATGCGCCCGGTACAGCATCTCCGTCCAATAGATGTGCCCCATGTACGCCCGCCCGATCGATTCGTCGCGAGCCCTGTATTCGAAATCCGACAAGTCCTTGAAAGTGTACCTGTCTCTCATCAGATCAGGCGCAATGTCGTTGACGATGCGGCCGTAGAGTTCGGAATTCTTCCGAACACTGCGGACTTTTCTTAATGTCCAGATCGAGAGCTGGTGTCGAGGGCGAAACTTGGACCATGCAGCGATCGTCTTTCAAACACATCCTAACAGAGAAGCCGGACGCCATGCGAAGCACGTCGGTGACCGGCTGCTTTCGTATCTTCATTCGCCAAGACCCGACCGCCTACTGTCGGCCCAAACGGGACGTCTGAGTAGTGGCTCGCTGATCGCCACTCCTGGCGCAAAGCTGCCAATCGTTGTGCGGCGCCCTCGTCGACTTCGATCGACGAGCCGAAATTGCCTTGCTCCATCTAAAGTTTGAGCGATGAGTTAAAACCGATATGATTAGAAATATCGGTTTCAGCACCAAAGAGTGGCAACTCTGCGACGGCGGTTTTTCGACGGTCCTCGGGATAACGGCTCCGATTTCGACACTGAGGGAGGGTGCGCAAGAGGGCCAGCGGGATGTCGCAGGTGGTTAGCCCCGGTCGTGCACAATGCAATGTAGCCGTCCACCGACTTGCCCCACGAGTCCGCTTAGAAACGCTCTCCTCCCGTGATCCACAGTCCACACGTTGCTACCAGTTTACGCCGCACGAGCTAGTCAGGCCGCTTCCGCTTAACGAGGCTCTTCTTATTTTAGCCCAACACGATCTGCTCGCAGCGAAATGGCAACTAGGATGCGGCTTTGTGCTTCGACACCAACCCGCCCGGAGTATCAGGACCGAGGCAGCGTCCATGAAGAGTGACGCAATCTCGTATCCCCCACGAGGGCTATCTCGTGAGGAAGCAGCTCGTTACATCGGTGTCGGATCGACGCTTTTTGACGAGATGGTTGCCGATGGGCGTATGCCAAAGCCCAAGCGCATCAATAGCCGCGCTGTCTGGGATCGTGTAGCCTTGGATATCGCTTTCACCTCGTTGCCGGACAAAGACAGCGGCCTTCAAGAGCTGTTGGAACGAAGCAAACGGGGCGTGGAAAAAAGATAGCAACTACGCTCGTTGCGTATACGCTGCAGGCGTAGTACGATGATAGCCCGTGCGGAAGGCATGATGTGAACGAGAATGAGAAACTTGCGCAAGACGTGAAAGCATGGCGGGCAAAGGAAGGGTTTACTGCCGAAGCCGCGGCCAAGGTACTGGGAATACCGAGGCGCACCTTTGAAGGCATAGAGCAAGGAAGAGGGTTTCGTTACCCGGTGCTCCTGCGCGTTGCCATCAAAAGCAAAACCCTTTCGCTACGGGCGAGTCTGAAAGGGTCCCCCGGACTGAAAGGAGCATTTGATGGCTCGGCCATTTAAGGATGCCCGTTACCCTGGGGTATCTTCGCGCCTCAAGAACGGCAAGCTAATCTATCGCTACCGCGCAAAGGGCATGCCTGAAATCCGCCTTCCCGGTAAGCCCGGCGATCCCGAGTTCGAGGCGGCTTACGAGAAGGCCACGCAGGGTCAAGGCAAGAAGGCAGTTATCGTCGATTTGCCCGGTCGGGCACTGCCAAAAACCTTTGGTCATGCCGCGCGCCGGCTTGAAACGACAATGGAGTGGTTGGGCTTTGATGAAGCCACGCAGCAGAAGAATGCGCGACTGATTGAGCGTTTTCTCAACCTGCCGGTCGATCCCAACTACCCACTCACCTGGCGCAATACTCCTGTTGAACATCTCGACGCGGATCGGCTTCGCGCCATCATTGAAGGCATCTTCAGGACGAACCGCACAGTCGCCAAACACACGTTGGTCGCCATCAAGAAGCTTCTATGGGTCGCGACCGATGTCGAAAAATGGATCAAGCCGCAGGATGATCCGTCGCTATCTATCCGCGTGCGGGTGCCCAAATCGACCAAGAACCCAGCTTGGCCAATTGCGATGCGCGAAAAGTTCGAGGAGCGACACCCCATCGGTACAGCCGCGCGCACCTGCTATGCACTGGGGTTCTGGCTTGGAAATCGGCGCGGCGATATCGCTGCTCTTGAGTGGGACGATCTTTTAACCGAAGAGATCGAACTGTTCGACGGCTCGCTGGTGCTAATCGAGGCCTTTGATTTCCGCCAGAAGAAGAACCGCAACCGCCATGGCGGGCGGGAGATGTTCATTCCAGTCGTAGACAAACTAGCAACGGCCTTGGACCTGCTCGATCGCTCGAGAGGCGGCACGGTCTTAAAGAACGCCTATGGCAGGTCATTCTCGGAAAAGAGCCTGACCGGCATGATGCAGCACTGGACGCGGCAGGCGGGAATTCCAAGCGGCTACACGCTTCATGGCCTGCGCCGCACCTTCGGCACCTACCTCGCTGAATGCAACATCCAGGCGCGCGCCATCATGGAGGCGATGGGTCATTCCTCCATGACGGTAACAGATGAGTATGTGCGTGAGGCCAATAAGAAGCGGATCGCGGTTGATATTGCTCGTGCCATCAACGAGCGCGAGGCCAAACGCGACGCCATGAAGCGGCGGGCAAACCTCCGCATCGTCAGATAATCAAATCGAGTCGGAACAAACCGGGACCACGGTCCTGCTTTGGGCCCATAATGGGCCCAAAACGTTTTGGGCCGAGGGCACTTTTTGTGAATAAAAACAATGGTTATGGTGGGCCCGGAGGGACTCGAACCCCCAACCAAGCGGTTATGAGCCGCCGGCTCTAACCATTGAGCTACAGGCCCCACGCGGGCTGGCTTAGTGTTTTTCGCCGCCCGGCACAAGGCTTTCGAAAGCGCTGGCGGCAAATGCCAAAATCAGCTCATATTCGCTCCGTACAGCGGTGTGCGCGCCCATCAGGCGCGTGAACTGGTCCGGACTGCCCGCAACGCCGGGAATCGATGCCTTTTTCGAGTCTGGGCAGAGGTGATACCGGATCGCAGATTTCGAGGAGTTTTCATGACCAAGTATCTTTTGCCTGTCGCGCTCGCTGCCGCGATCGCGTTTCCGGCGCTGGCAAGCGCCGCCGACACCCAGCCGCCTCCGCGCATTGTCGTCTCGGGCGAAGGCGAAGCGACTGTCGCGCCGGACATGGCGATCCTGACGCTCAGCGTCATGCGTGAGGCAAAGACCGCGCGCGCCGCGCTTGATGCCAACAATGATGCCATGGCGGCCGTGATCGCGGCGATGAAATCGGCCGGAATTGCCGATCGCGACCTGCAGACAGCCGGCATCCAGATCAATCCGCGCTACAATTACACCAACAAGGCGGACGGCAGCCAGGAAGCCGAACTCGTTGCCTACCAGGTGACGAACACACTGTCGGTGCGCGTGCGCAACGTCGACAAGACCGGCGACATCCTGGACAAGGCGGTGTCGCTCGGGGTCAACCAGGGCGGCAGCATCGCCTTCACCAATGATGATCCGAAGGCCACGATCACCGAGGCGCGCAAGAAGGCGGTTGCCGACGCGCTCGCCAAGGCCAAGACGCTCGCCGCGGCCGCCGGCGTCAACCTTGGCAAGGTGATCGAGATCACCGACCAGAACGTCGCGCCGGCGCCGATGCCGTTGAACGCCAAGGCTTTCGATGCCGCCCGCGCCGCCGTGCCGGTGCAGGCCGGCGAGAATTCCTACACCGTCCAGGTGACCGTCACGTTCGAGCTGAAATAGCTTGCCCGCCGCTTTGGTAATCCGACAAAAACAAAACCCCGGAGGACCGATCCTCCGGGGTTTATCTGAGCCACGCTTCAGCACTGGCCGAAGGGGCTCCACTACTCACAGGTGACGTCGGCGAGAGTCATCCTGCTTCCGACCTCGCAGAAGGTCAGCTGGTCCTGCAGAGGATCATGCCCAACCTGTCCTCGCAGGCTCCAGAAAAGCCTCAGCGATAGATGATCGGGCAGCCACGCTCGTTGGCGAAGACCACCACCACGCGGTCGCCATACTGACGGCCGGCCACCTTCACCGTTCGCCGGCTGATGTCGACGATGCGGACGCGGTGCAGGCCCATACGCTCGGCCTTGTCGAGCGCGCGGTCCGGCGAACAGCCGCGGCGGCGCCAGTCGCGATCGCGGCGGTAATAGCCATCATCGCCGGTGTAGACGCCGAAGCGCGGATCGTGATTGTTGCCGAAGCCGAGATAGAGGCTGTCCGCATGCGCCGCCGGGATGGCGCCGAGCGTGCAAAGCCCGACAAGGGCCGAAAGGGCTGCCGTCTTGATCTGGTTGAACATTGTCTCTCTCCTTGTTGTGGGCCTCGCGCCCTTGAACGGATGATTGGCGAACCAATGATTACAAAATGCCTTTTTGTGTCTGAACTTTGTGCGAACCGGCCGTTCATGTCCGGTTCATGTGGAAGAAAAGGCAAAACCCCTCACCCGAATGCACTTCCAAATCTGACGCGGGGAACGCGTCACCGCGGCCCCAGTTCCCTCGAGTTTCAAGATGCGAAGCCGCCAGGCTTCGTCATCAAGATGCGAACCCGTCAGGGTTCGTCATCGTCATCAAGATGCTGACCCGTCAGGGTTCCTCATCAAGATGCGGGATCCGTCAAGGTTCGTCATCAAGCACATAATCAAAATAGTCGTCCGGCTCGGCGAGATCCGTTTCCTTGGCCTTCACCCGGCCGCGGATCGAAATCCCGGCCTCATGCACGGTCTCGGCGCTCCCCGAAACCAGCTTGTGCCACCAATAGAGGTCGTGTCCCTCGGCGACGAGCCGGTAGGCGCAGGTCTTGGGCAGCCAGGTGATGGTGCGCACATTCTGCGGTGTGAGGCCGACGCAATCGGGCACGCGCGCCAACCGGTTGGCATAATCCGAGCACAGGCATTTTTCGGCGTCGAACAGCCGGCAGCCGACGCTCGTCCAATAGATTTCGCCAGTATCCTCGTCCTCGAGCTTGGACAGGCAGCATTTGCCGCAGCCGTCACAAAGTGATTCCCATTCGTCCGGGGTCATGGCCTCGAGAGTCTTGGTTTTCCAAAATGGCGCATTCATGCCGCTGGATTTGGCCCTCCGGGACCTCTCGGTCAAGCACTGCTGTCACAGGACCCATTATCAACATTAGAAAAACACGAAATTGCCTTCAAAAGGCCGGCCGGGCATCCTTGGCTGACAACAATGCCCGGCGGAACCAATTGATGCTGTTGAAAGTTTGGGCAGGGATGGGACCCCAGTAGGAGAAAATCGATATGAAACGCCAACCACGGATTCTGGCAGGTACGGCAATCGGCCTGCTAATGGCATCCGCGCCGTTGGGCGCGTATCCGCTGCAGGCCGATCTCGGCCCTTCGCGGGGGACGCCGTTTATCCTAGCGCAGTCGAACTGCGCCGAAGGCCAATCGGCTGAGGAATGTGCGCAAGGCCAGCAGGGGCAAGCCGAGCAGCCGAGGAAAAAGAAGCGCGAGCAGCAGACGGAGTCGGCGCCGGCCGAACAGTCCGCCGAGCCAGAGCAGAAGCCGCGCCGGAAGCGGCAGGACCAGCAGCAGTCCGGCCAGGCGGAAGAGGCGGCCCCGGCGGAGCAGCAGCTCAAACCGCGCAAGAAACGCGATCAACAGCAGCAGATCGAGGCAGCCCCTGCCGATCAGGGCGGACAGGCTGCGACCGACGAGCAGCAACCGCGCAAGAAGAAGCGCCAGCAGCAGACCGAAACCGCTCCGGCCGAGCAGCCGGCCGAACAGGCCGCGCCGGCGAGCGACGAACAGCAGCCGCGCAGGAAGAAGCGCCAGCAGCAGCAAACCGAAACCGCACCGGCCGAGCAGCCTGCCGAACAGGCGGCGCCCGCCAACGACAACACGCCGCAGGACAAGCTGCGCAGGAAGAAGCGGGATCAGCAGCAAACCGAGACCGCACCGGCCGAGCAGGCGCCGAAGACCGAAGCCCCTGCCGGCGAGGCACAGCAGGCCGAGCCCCAGCAAGACAATCAGCAAGCAGCACCGGCCGAAGGCGAACAGCCTCTGGACAAGACCAAGCGTAGAAAGACGGTCGGCGAGCAGCCCGGCACCGGTCAGGCGGTGACGGGAGAGCAACCTTCGACCAAGCAGCCCTCCAGCGAAGGCCAGGCAACCACCCAGCCCGCTACCGGTGAGCAGCCGGCTGAAGGCGGCGCGAACGCCGGCGCTGCCGCACAGGGCGAGACCCCTGCCAACGCGAACGAGGCTCCCATCCTCGACAGCCAGAAGGATGTCGTTCGCAAGCGCAAGGGCCGCCAGCCGGCCGGCCAGAACGAGAATGGCCAGGCCGGTGTCGAGCAAGGCGGCAACCAGGCTGGACAGCAGGGCGGCAATCAGGCCGAGCAGCGGCCTGCCGCGGTCGATCAGGGGCCGCCGCCCACCGACGACAAGGCGGCCCAGCAGGCGATCAAGCCTGAGAAGCTTGTTCCGGTCACCGAGGAAAAGGGCAAGCGGATCGAACTTACGCCCGAGCAGGTGGTCCGTGAGCGCCGCCGGCCCCAGGGCGCGGATGTGGTGAAGCAGTTCGGCGACCGCGTGATCCTCCAGTTCAACAACCAGACTTTCGTGGAAAGCAACGAGGCTCCTCGCATCACCCGTGGCGCCAGGGACGTCTATTACGAGGATCTGCCGCGCGGCCGCACCCGCGAGACCGTGGAGCGCGAGAATGGCGTCAAGATCGTCACCATCCGCAACCGCAATGGCGACATCGTCCAGCGTTCGCGCATCACGCCTGACGGGCGCGAATATGTCCTGAGCTATGTCGACGAGCGCTATTACCAGGATGTCGACGACTGGCGCGATCCAGGCGACGACCTGCCGCCGATGCGTCTCGACATATCGCGTCGGGACTACATCCTGGATTCGGAAGAAGTCGAGGATCCGGACGAGTATTATACCTTCCTCGAGCAGCCGCCGGTGGAGAGGGTGCAGCGTCTCTACTCGATCGACGAGGTCAAGCGCTCGGCCCGCGTGCGCGACATCGCCCGTCGTATCGACCTCGACACGCTCAACTTCGATTTCGGCTCGGCGACTCTTTCCGACACCGAAGTGCAGAAGCTCGAAGGCGTGGCTACCGCCATGGACAAACTTCTCAAGAAGAACCCGGCCGAGACCTTCCTGATCGAGGGCCACACCGACGCCGTCGGTACGCCTGACGCGAACCTCGCACTGTCGGATCGGCGTGCCGAGGCGGTCGCCGAGGCGTTGACCAACGCTTTCGGCGTCCCGGCCGAGAACCTCACGACACAGGGCTATGGCGAGGAATATCTCAAGGTGAATACGTCTAGCCCGAACCGCGAGAACCGTCGTGTCGCCATCCGCCGCATCACCTCGCTGGTGGCGCCTGTGGCGAGCAACGAGCAATGACTTCAAGATCCTGAGCCGATTTTCGGAAGCAGCGCGACAAGAAAGGGCCCGTCCGGATCCGGACGGGCCCTTTCTCTTGAAATTCAAGAAGAATTGTCCCGCTCATCCCGCCGTGCTCATTGAATCGCCGCATTGCGGCACCCAGATTCCAGTCAGGGCGTTCCCTGCCCTGTCCCGACTCCAGCGGGACACATGAGCCCCGCCGGCGCCCCTCTCCGGCGGGGCTTCTACCTTGAAAAATAAGCCCACCTGCCGGAAATACGGCCGAACCCCAGAGAGCAATTCCAGGAAAATGCGCAGCGTCCGGAATTGCGTAGATCAGAGCGAAACCGCCCCGGAACATCTCAGGAAGCGTCTCGAACTCGCGTCTAATTCCGGCGAAAGGCAGGAAGGGCGCGGCGGAATGAGGCGGCCGCGGGCTGTCAATAGATCCTTCTGACCTTCGTCGGCGAGTTGGCGAACACCTCGTCCGGCACGAAAAAATCGCCGGCAAGCTGATCCGCCGCGCCTGGCGCATAGACCGAAAAGTCCGTGACGCCCTCGGCCCGCAGCACCTCTTCGTCGATGTAGAAATTGCCGGTCGCCTCGCGCGCCGGCCGCAGGAAGATCGCGCGCGCGGCATCGGCCACGATGTCTGGCGGGCGGCTCATCGCAGCCACCGTGGCGCCACCCAGGAGATTGCGCACGGCGGCCGTGTCGATGGTCGAGATCGGCCACAAGGAATTCACGGCGATGCCGTCTTTGGCGAACTCGGCGCTCATGCCGAGCGTGCACATCGACATACCGAACTTGGCCATCGTGTAGGCGACGTGGTTCTTGAACCACTTGGCCTTCATGTCGAGCGGCGGCGCCAGATTCAGGATGTGAGGATTGTTTGCCAACTTCAGGTGTGGAATGCACATTTTGGACACCAGGAACGTGCCGCGCGTGTTGATCTGGTGCATCAGATCGTAGCGCTTCATGTCGGTCTCCAGCGTGCCGGTAAGCTGGATGGCGCTGGCATTGTTGACGCAGATGTCGATGCCGCCGAACCGCTCGACGGTCTTTGCCACCGCCTCGCCGACCTGAGCCTCGTCGCGGATGTCGCAAAGCACCGGCAGCGCCTTGCCGCCGGCCTGCTCGATCTCTTCGGCCGCGCTGTAGATCGTGCCCGGCAGCTTCGGATGCGGCTCGGCGGTTTTGGCTGCAATCGTTATATTGGCGCCGTCGCGCGCCGCGCGCAGCGCGATCGCCAACCCAATCCCGCGCGATCCGCCCGAGATGAATAGCGTCTTTCCCTTGAGCGACATGTCTCGGCTCCCTCTGCAACAGTGAGGCAACTTGCGCGGCGGGCAGCCGTGGCGCAAGGCCCAACGCACCGGTCGGAGGTTACGCAGCGTCGTGCTGAAAGGGTCTAGACCAGCACCAGCCCTTGCCGCATCGCGATGGCGATCGCATCGGTGCGGTTGGCGGCGCCGAGCTTGATCAGGATCGCGGCGACGTGGAATTTCGCCGTGTGGACGGAGATGTTGAGCCGCCGGGCGATTACCTTGTTGGGCGCGCCTTCCGCCAGCAGCGCCAGCACTTCAGCTTCGCGCGGCGACAACGCCGCGCGGGGCTGGTTGTCGTCGGGCGTCTCGTCCTCGGACACCCCCGCGTGGAACTCGCCATGTGCACCAAGATCTGACGGTCCTGCGCGGCTGATGCGATAGCCGGACGCCGCCAAGCGCAAGGCGGCGGCAATCAGCAGGCCGTCGGCGGACCCCGGCAGCATCGCAAACACATTGCCGCCCGGCCTTTCATGGCCGGCGCGGCGCGAGAGCAGCACACATGGCGTTGCCGGGCTCACGGCCCGGCTTTCCGAAGCAGCCTCATCGACCAAGGCGACATCCGCCGTTTGACCCATGCCGCTCCCGGCGAGGATCGGCAGCAGGTCCTCGCTCGCCGCAAGCGCATCGACCAGTTGCTCGGCGCGGGCCGCGTCGCCGAGCGCGATCAGCACCGTCAGCCGGGTGCTTGCCGGTTCCGGTCGAGCAATCGTTTGTATCGCGCTGCTTGCCATCGGCCTCTCAGCTCAACGGCTTTTCGCCGATGGTGATCGAAACATCGCGCTCAGCGCCGCCACTCAAGATACCGAGCGTCACGGTGGTGCCGGCGCTGTCCGGCCCGAGCTTGCGGATCAGCTCGCGCGGCCCATGCACGGCCTCGCCATTCCAGGTGACGATGATGTCGCCGACATGCAGGCCGGCGGCTTTCGCCGGGCCGCTGTCGTCGAGGCTCATCACCATGGCGCCGTGGGTGGCGCTGTTGCGGATCGGGTGCAGCCCGGCACCGAGATAGCCGCGCGCGACATGTCCCTTCTCGCGCAGCGTCGCAACCGCCCGCTCGATCGTCTCGTAAGGCATGACCAGCGCCCGCCGGCGCGGCCCGAACAAGAGCATGCCGATCAGGCCGCCCTTGGCATCGAGCACCGGACCGCCCTCGAAGCGGCCGCCGGCGTTGATGGCCAGATTGATGCGCCGTTCGATCGCGCCGCCGCGCATCGAGCGCCAGGCGGGCCCGACCTCGCCGACCGTGCCAAAGACCGCAAGTGCTGCCCCTTCGCTATTGCCGACGGCGATCGCCACGTTGCCGGGGCGCACGGCAGCGGCCTCAGCCAGTTGCGGCAGACCGGCGGCGGAAGCCGGCTTCAGCAGGGCAACGCCCGTCGAAGGATCTCGGCCGGCAAGCTCGGCCTTCACAGTTTCGCCCGAGGCCAGCGTCAGTTCGATCTCCTCTCCGGCTTCGACCGCTTCCTCCGCGGTAACAAAGAAGCCGTCGCGCCAGTGGAAGGCGCTCGCGGTGCGGTGGTGATGCGTAGCGAAGCTTGCCAGCGCCGGCGCGGCGGCCGCCGCGACATCGGCAACGGCATCGGAAAAGGCACTAAGGTTGAAGTTGCTCATATCGATGGTCTCCTGGGTTCTGTGACCCAGATATCGCTCCATGGCCCCGCCGCGAATACTCGCCTGACGGCTAGTCGAGTGCCTGACTGGCCATGTGGTCAGGTCGCGGCAATTGCTGCCGCTCCGCACATATAGGCATCGTTTGCGCCAGATCACACGGGAGCCCCACCCATGGCCTTCGCCGTCGAAAAACTCCAATCCGATGACGCCTTGCTCGACGCCTACTCGGCGACGGTCGCTGACGCCGTCGATCGAATCGGACCGGCCGTGTGCCGCATCGAGCGCATTGGTGCCGGCGGCCATGGCTCGGGCTTCGTGATCGCTCAGGACGGGCTGGTCGTCACCAATTTCCACGTCGTCGACGACGCCCGCGACGTTCGCGTCACGATGCCGGATGGCGCTTCGCGCGAGGGGCGCGTGCTTGGCCGCGATCCCGACACCGACATTGCGCTGGTTCGCGCCGACGGCAGCTTCGCCGACATCGCCCCGCTCGGCGATTCCAAGCGCCTCAGGCGCGGCCAGATCGCGATCGCCATCGGCAATCCGCTCGGCTTCGAATGGACCGTCACCGCCGGCGTCGTCTCGGCGCTCGGCCGCTCGATGCGCGCCTCGACCGGCAGGCTGATCGACGACGTCATTCAGACGGACGCCGCGCTCAACCCCGGCAATTCCGGCGGACCGCTGGTGTCGTCGGCTGGCGAAGTCGTCGGTGTCAACACCGCCATGATCCACGGCGCGCAAGGCATTGCCTTCGCGGTCGCCTCCAACATCGCCAATTTCGTCATTTCCGAGATCATCCGCTTCGGCCGCGTGCGCCGCGCCTTCATCGGCGTCTCTGCCGATACGACCAACCTGCCGCGCCGTGCCGCACTTCTCTCGCAGGTCACGACCCACACGGCCGTGCGCCTGCGCAGTGTCGAGAAGAACGGCCCCGCCGCGAGGGCTGGCCTGAAGGAAGGCGACATCATCGCCGCTCTCGACGGCCGACCGGTCACCGGCGTCGATGATCTCGTGCGCATGCTCGACGCCGACCGCATCGGTCGCGAGACGCTCTGCACCGTCGTGCGCCGCACCGGCGTCAGCCAGGTCGCCGTGACGCCGGTGGCGCGGACGAACTGAGACCCGCTGTCCGGCCTAGCTCCCGGCCGCACCTTTGGCGTATTGCGCCAGGAATTCTTCGCTCGGCGCGATAGGCTTGATCACGTCGATCAGCACGCCGTTGGGGTCCTTGGTGATGAAATGGCGCTGGCCGAAGGGCTCGTCGCGCAAGGTGCGCAGGATCGGCAGGCCTGCGGCCACGATGCGCTCATAGACGGCGTCGGGATCGCGGACCTCGAAATTGATCAGCAGGCCGGACGTGCGTCCCCGGCCTCCTCAGGGATCGTCTCATGGTCCCCGTCGACGATGCCGAGATTGACGCGGCGATCCTCGGCCGACTGCAGATGGACGTACCAGTCGCTGTCGAACAGCGCCTTGAAGCGGAAATGCTCGACATAAAAGGCCGCCGTGGCGGCGACGTCGCCGGTCATCAGCACCGGATAATAGCTGGTCGTCTTCATCTTTCTTTCTCCTGCCATCCAACATACAGTCTGTATGTAAGTGCAATTAACATACAGGCTGTATGTATGCAACCAGAGTCTGGACGCCGCTCCAACCGCGACCGCACCGAGGCAACGCGCGCCGATCTGATCCGCGCGGCGCGAAAATTGTTCACGGAAAAATCCTATGCGGAGACGGGCACGCCGGAGATCGTGGCCGCCGCCGGCGTGACGCGTGGGGCGCTCTATCATCATTTTGCCGACAAGCAGGCGTTGCTCGCCGCGGTCGTCGAACAGGAGGCAGCGACCGTCGCAGCGGAGATCGACCGCGCCTCGCCCGCCTCGCTCTCGGCCCGCGATGCCTTGATCTCCGGCTCCGACGCCTATCTCGCAGCGATGCGCGCGCCCGGCCGCACGCGGCTTTTGCTGCTCGATGGGCCGGCCGTGCTTGGCCGCGCGGCGATGGACGAGATCGACAACCGCCACGGCAACCGCTCGCTGCGCGAAGGCCTGATCGCAGCCATGCGCGCGCGCTCGATGGTCAAGCTGCCGGCCGAGGCGCTGGCCGCGGTGCTGGCCGCCGCCTTCGATCGCGCGGCTTTGGCCATCGAGGCCGGCGCATCGGCCGAGGAGTATCGCGCCGTGCTGATGGCGCTCATGGACGGCTTGTCTCCGGCTCCTCGTCCGTCCAAACGCCCGGCTCCAGCTCGTTGAAGCAGCCGAGCTGCCGCTTGAACTCGTCGATGAGCCACGACGCCGCCGGCTTGGGGCTCCGGTCGAAAGGGGACACCGCCATGTCCATACTGCTTGTTACCTCCAGCCCGCGCGGCGCCGCCTCGCACTCGACCCGCGTCGCCACCGATCTTGCTCAGAAGCTGGCCGCCGCCGATCCGTCCAACACACTTGTCGTGCGCGACTTGGTCGCCGATCCGCTGCCGCATATCGATCCCGACTACGCCACCGGCATCTATACCCCCGCCGAGGCGCGCAGCCCGCGTCAGGCCGAGGTGGTCGGCGTGTCCGACGCGGTGCTCGACGAGCTGTTCGCGGCCGACACGATTATCCTCGCCACCGGTTTCATCAACTTCAACATTTCCTCGACGTTGAAGTCGTGGATCGACCACGTCGCACGCTCGGGCAGGACCTTTGCTTATGGTGAGAATGGCCCGAAGGGCCTGGTCGCCGGCAAGAAGGTCTATATCGTGCTTGCTTCGGGCGGCATCTATTCCGAGGGTGCCGCGGTGCAGATGGATCACGCCATCCCCTACCTGCGCGGCGTGCTTGCCTTCCTGGGCATGACGGACGTCGAAGTGATCCGCGTCGAAGGCGTCGGCATGGGCGCCGACGCGGTCACCGCCGCGCTTGCCAAGGCCACCGCCAAGGTGGATGCGATCGCGGCCGCGGCTGCTAACGCGGACGGGATCGCCGTGGCCGCGTAATCATTGCCCTGAGAACGGAAAAACCCTGAGAATGAAAAGGCGGGCGCCGATCGGCGCCTGCCTTTTTTGCATGTTCGTCGAGCCGTGCCGATCTGGAACGACTGTTTCTTCCCGCTGGTGCTGATCACCTCCGGCAATTTGAGGAAACTGCCGCCGGGGCTGACGGTGTTCGTCGGCGAAATTCACCGCCGACTAGCTGTTCACCGGGCTGACACTGGCGGCGCTGCCGATTACCCTGTTCTATAT
>NZ_RZSV01000420.1:0-2180 GCF_004023205.1 Mesorhizobium sp. M1A.F.Ca.IN.020.03.2.1
TCGAGGCCGTCATCCTGTCGGATTCGATCGAGGGCGAGGCGCGCGAGGTCGGCGGCGTGCATGCCGCGATTGCCCGCGAGGTGGCGACCCGCAACCGGCCTTTCGAGAAGCCGATGCTGATCCTGTCCGGCGGTGAGACGACGGTGACGCTGCGGGCGAAAGGCAAGGGCGGCCGCAATTCCGAATTCCTGCTTGCCTTCGCCATCGGCATCGATGGGCTCAGCGGCATTCATGCTTTGGCCGCGGACACCGACGGCATCGACGGCTCCGAGGACAATGCCGGCGCCTTCGCCGACGGCGCGACCGTGGCGCGCATGCGTGCCGCAGGCGTCGATGCCAAGGCCATGCTTGCCGGCAACAATGCCTGGAGCGCCTTCAACGCGGTCGGCGATCTGTTCGTGCCCGGTCCGACCGGGACCAACGTCAATGATCTAAGGGCGATACTCGTCCGGTAGCGCAATAAACGCTGAAGTCGTCATTCCACGGCGAAGCAGGAGCGAAGCTCCGTCGCGGAGACCCTGGAATCCATTCCGTGACCTCGGGCATGGAATGCAGCGGAGCAGAATTGTGCATCGTTGCGACGCCTGCAGGTAACGGAATGATCCTCAGGTCTGCGCGCGTCGCTCCGCTCCTTGCTTCGCCCGTGGATGACGAGGCGACGGGCATCTCGCCCAATTCTCCCCAGTCGCACGACTCGTACAACAGCATCCGTCAAGCGCAAGGTCCCGTTCAGGCGCGCAGATCGGTCAAGCAGCCATCAGCTGCTTCACCTTCCTCATATCGGTGAGAAACCGCTCCCTCTCGGCCTCCTTGTCCTCATGCTCGCGGATGCGCAGGATGAAGGAGGGATGGATGGTGACAAAGACGCGCAAGCCGTCCTCGCGCTGGATGACGTCGCCGCGCATCCTGGTGATCGGCACCGCCTTGCCGAGCAGCGACTGCGCTGCTGTCGCGCCGAGCGCCACCGCAAGATTTGGCTTGATGATGTCGAGTTCCTTGTCGAGCCACCAGCGGCAGGCACGAATTTCGCCGGCATTGGGCTTTGAATGGATCCGCCTCTTGCCGCGCGGCTCGAACTTGAAATGCTTCACCGCATTGGTCACATAGACCTTGCGGCGGTCGATCTCGGCCTGGTCCAAAATGCTGTCGAACACCTTGCCCGCGGGCCCGACGAACGGCTTGCCGGCAAGGTCCTCTTGGTCGCCGGGCTGCTCTCCGACAAACACCACGTCGGCATTCTCCGGTCCCTCGCCGAACACGGTTTGCGTGGCATCGCGCCAGAGCGGGCAACGCCGGCAACCGCTCGCCTCTTCGCGCAATGCCGGAATATCCGTACTTTCGGGCTCCACCACATCCGCCGGCTCCGGCGAAGGCCAGTGTTTTGCCTTCACTTTGGCGTGGCGCGGCGCTGGGGAGGTTGGCATCCGGGCGATCATGGCTGTCGCGGCTCTGTCCGCTCCTGCTATCAGGTCTGGAATGAGCGAGGCCTCGGGAAGGTTCCGCCAATATTTCTTCGGCATCTCCTTCTGCATCGCCTTCACCTTGAGGCGGGCCGGGTTGAAGATATTCTCGAAATAGGTCCGCCACAGCGTCTCGGCGTCGTCTTCGGCCGGCGCGTCGCGCTTGCTGGCGCCTGGGCCGATCGCCAGCCGCTTGCCGTCCCATTCGGCCGAGGCGTGCGGCGTGAGAATCGTCCAGCGCATGCCGGCGAAGCGGCGCACAAAGAAATCGGCATTGCGCTCGACGATGAAATGGTCGGGTTCGAACCAGGCGACATAACGTTCTTCCGCGCCGTCGCCGATCTTCCGGAAGCGCACGAAGGCGCGCATCTTGTGAATGTCGCGCCAAACCGCCTTTTCCATGGACTCGAGCTTACGGGTATCCGGGTCGGAAGCGATCGACAGCAGCTTCGGTTCGACGCGCAACCGCCAGAGCAACCGATAGAGGAAATCAAAACGCTCGGGGTCCGAATGACAGATGACCGTCTCTGCACGTTCGATGAACTCGCGCGGCACGACAAGGCGCGCATCCTGTCGGCAAGCCGGCAAATCGTTGCCGCGATCATCATCGTCGTGGCCAACCTGCCAAGCCACCTCTTCCGGCGGAATATCATTCGTGGCCAGCCGGCGCGCCGCATCGCGCCAACCGGCGAAATTCTGCTCGCAAGATCGGGTGATGAT
>NZ_RZSV01000421.1:0-2113 GCF_004023205.1 Mesorhizobium sp. M1A.F.Ca.IN.020.03.2.1
GGTCAGCGGCATGAAACATTGTTCGGCCGTGCGGGCGACCACGTCGAAGATCGTCTCGCGATTGTCGGACGATGCGGTGATGTCGAGGAAGCAGAGCTCGTCGGCGCCCGCCGCATCATAGGCCTTCGCCGCCTCGACCGGATCGCCGGCATCGACCAGGTCGACGAAATTGACGCCCTTGACCACGCGGCCGTTCTTGACGTCGAGACAGGGAATGACGCGGGCTTTCAGCATCAGCGCCCCTCCATGGTCGACAAAAGGTCGACCACCAGCGCGCCGACCTGCGGCGGCACCTCGCCCTTCGGGTCGAACGCCGGATCGTAGGCGGAAATGGTAAGCCCGGCGATGCTGAGCGGGCCGGCAAGGCCGCACATCGCGGTGCGGACCTGCTCCGGCGCCGGGCCGCCAGGCGTTGCGTAACGATTGGCCTGCAGCGTTTCCGGATCATGCACGTCGAGGTCGACATGCATATGAATGCGCTCGGCACCCGCGGCCTTCAGCTTCGCCGCGGCGGCTGCCCAGTCCTGACACTCGGTGCGGATGATAGGCAGCTTCTCCAAAAGCTCTTTCTCGGCCGTATCGAGGTCGCGTGCGTTGACCAGGACACAGCGGGCCGGCTCGATCGGCTTGAAGCCGGGAATCTGCGCCGCCATGCGCCGCCAACACAATCCAAGCGCCGTTGCCAGCGCCATGCCGTCGAGAAAGCCGGAGGTGGAGGTTTCCGGAGTGTTGAGGTCGCCATGCTGGTCGGCCCAGATGATGGCGTCCGCGCCTTCACCGGCCACCGCGCCCGCGCTGGTCAGGCAGTTGCCGGCCAGAACGATGGGAAAGCGGCCGTTGTCCAGCGCGATGCGGACCTCGCCCGAAACGACGTTGCAGACGGCAAATCCCGTGCCGATCTCGCGCTCCTGCTCGTCCTCGACGACCTTGCCGATGTCGCGCACCTCGACGTCGTGACCGGCAAGCTTCAGCGCCTCGGCCAGCCCGCCGGAGATCAGCGCATCGGGGCCTTGGCCACAGCGGCCGTGAAAGTGGCCGCTGTCATAGGACGCCAGGATGATCGAGATGTTCACGCTCGTGCCTCCGCGTTGTTGCCGCGCAGGATGGCGAGCGCCTCCGCCGGGTCGATGCGCCCGTCATAGAGCGCGCGACCGGAGATCGCACCCTCCAGGCGCTTCGCATCGGGCATGGTCATGCGCACGATGTCGGCGATGGAGGCCAATCCGCCGGAAGCGATCACCGGGATCGACACCGCCTCGGCAAGGTCGATGGTGGCATCCCAGTTGATGCCGGAGAGCACGCCGTCGCGGTCGATGTCGGTGTAAATGATGGCGGCCACGCCCGCACCTTCGAACTTCCTCGCCAATTCGATGACGCCGAGTTCCGAGGCTTCGGCCCAGCCCTCGACCGCCACCTTGCCGCCCTTGGCGTCGATGCCGACCGCTACCTTGCCGGGAAAGGTCCTGCATGCCTCCTTCACCAGTTCGGGCTCCCGCACCGCCACGGTCCCGAGGATGACTCGCGCCAGCCCGCGGTTCAGCCAGTCCTCGATCTGCGCCAGCGTGCGGATGCCCCCGCCGAGCTGCACCGGGTTCTTCGTCGCCTCGAGGATGGCGCCGACCGCCGCGGAATTGACGCTCTGTCCCTTGAAGGCGCCGTTGAGGTCGACGACGTGCAGCCATTCGAAGCCTTGCTCTTCGAAGGCTCGTGCCTGGGCCGCCGGGTCATCGTTGTAGATGGTGGCGGTTGCCATGTCGCCGTGCTTCAGGCGCACGCATTTGCCGTCCTTGAGGTCTATTGCCGGAAACAGGATCACGATCAGGCGCCCTCGACGATGGCGAAGTGGCCGGTCGATGCCGCCAGCCGGAATTTCAAGGCTTCCTGGTACTCGGGCGACTGATAGCAGGCGAGCGCCCTGTCGTAAGAATCGAACTCCACCACGACATGGCGGTTTCCCGTTGCCCCCTCCGGGTCGGTATGGCGGCCGGCCCGAACAGCAAACTTCGCGCCAAATTTGGCGAAGGCCTTCGCGTTGGCCTCGATGTATTTCTTGTAGGTGTCCGGGTCGCGGACATCGATCATGGCGATCCAGTAGCCCTTCTTGCTCATTCAG
>NZ_RZSV01000422.1:0-2100 GCF_004023205.1 Mesorhizobium sp. M1A.F.Ca.IN.020.03.2.1
GTCCGGATCGACCGAGGAGGCCAGCTCCTGCCACGCCTGTGACAGGTCGGAGCGGACCGGCAGGGCGGCCAGCTCCACCGCCTCGCGCGAAAAATCGGCGAAAGATTTACCGAGCAGCGGCAGGTCAAGCAGCCATTCGCCGGGATAATCGACGATGTCGATCGACAGCTTTCCGGCCGAAAACAGCCGGTTCCAGCCGGAGGCCGACTCGTATTCGATGGTCAGCCTCAGCTCTGAAATGGCGCGCGTCGAATCCGGCCAGACACGGTCGTCGACCAGGGCCGCGACATGGTCCTCGTACTGGAAGCGCGGGACGGCGTCGTCCGGCTGCTCCTCGAGCAAGGCGCGGGCGATGCGGCCCGATTTTTGCGCTTCGAACAGCGGCAGCCGCCCGCCATGGATAAGGTTATGGACGAGAGCGGAAATGAACACCGTCTTGCCGGCGCGGGAGAGGCCGGTGACGCCCAGTCGCAGGGATGGGGAGAAGAGCCCGGCGGCCCGGCCCGACAACGTGTCGAGCGCAATCCTCGCCTCGTCGGTGAAAGTGGTCAGCGATGATGCCAAATCTGCCTCTGGGTCGCCCGTCAGGGCCGATATAGGCCTTGGGCAAGGCGTTTGAAATGGTGTCAGAGATCGGCGGGACTGAGAAAGGCCTCGAGATAACCACGGCCTTGGCCTGCTTCACCGAGATTGCCGGGAAAACGCACGACGGCGAGTCCGGAATTGGGAAAGCCGTGGTTGAGCATGCCTCGCGCGGTCTCATCGCCGTCGCCCGACACCGCCATGGCTAGGTCCTCGGTCATCGGATTGTGGCCGATCACCAGCAATGAGCCGGCCCCGCTGTTCTTACGAATGATTTCGAGATAACCGGCGGCATCTTCGCTGTAGAGTGTGTCGAAGAACAGCACCCGGCCGGTGTCGGTGCGGCCCGCAAGGCCTTCCAGGGTCTGCCGTGCTCGCTTGGCGTTGGAGCAGAGAGTGACATCCGGCACGTAGTCGCGGGCCCGCATGGCGTCACCCATCGCCTCAGCGTCGGCCATGCCCGATTCGTCGAGCGGACGATCGAAGTCACGAACACCGGGCAGCGCCCATCCGGCTTTGGCATGCCTCAACAGATAAAGTCTGCTCAACCGGCTCCCCCTTTATGTTGAATACGCTGAGCGTTTTGGCGATTAGTCACCAGAACGGTGTCGTGCACAATGGCATAGGACGCGCAACCGCGCCGAATCGCTGATGATTTCGATCCCGACCGTTGAGAAATGGCCGCCGCGAATGCCTGCTGCTGCGAAGACTAACAAATGCGTGAAACTGTTATTGTTTCCGCTTGTGCAGCCCCTTGTCCGCGAATATATAGGCGCCAAATTTGGGGTTGTTGGGTGAGTCGAATGAACGACATCGTTACCGCCGATTACGTACCCTCCGAAGACGAGCCGTTCATGAACGAACGGCAGAAATCATACTTCCGCCAGAAGCTTATCACATGGAAGAATGACATCCTTCGCGAAGCGCGTGAAACACTCGAAATCCTCCAGCAAGAAAACGCCAACCATCCCGACCTAGCCGACCGCGCCTCTTCCGAAACCGACCGAGCCATCGAACTGCGCGCCCGCGATCGCCAGCGCAAGCTGATCTCGAAAATCGACTCCGCGCTGCAGCGCATCGACGAAGGCACCTATGGCTATTGCGAGGAAACCGGCGAGCCGATCGCGCTGAAGCGGCTCGACGCCCGCCCGATCGCGACGCTGTCGATCGAGGCGCAGGAGCGCCACGAACGCCGCGAGAAGGTCTACCGCGACGACTGACGCGGGTTGGGACAGACGCAGGTTTTGCGAAAATGGCCGGATCTTTCCGGCCATTTTCTTTTTTGAGCGGCAATCCTTTGGGGGTCAGCGTTTGTGGCTGGCCAGCTCGCCGAGAAGCTTGGTCATCTCGTCATCGAGCGAGGGCTTCGCCGCCGGCTTGCTTGCCGGTTTGGAATGGGACTCCTCCAACGATGCCTCGAGCTCGTGCATCAGTGTGTCGTCGATCGAGTCGTTGGAGGGCTGCGGCGGGGCCTGCCGGCCAGTGCCATTCGTCCCATACGCAGGGAGCGGCATGACT
>NZ_RZSV01000423.1:0-2095 GCF_004023205.1 Mesorhizobium sp. M1A.F.Ca.IN.020.03.2.1
GTATCCGTCGGCGGCTTCAGGTTGCCCCAGAAAGCGGGGTTGTCGACATTCTCCTTGGTGATCGCCGCGCCTGGGATCTTGATGTTCGGGCCCCAGGCTTCCTTGGTCACCACCGACTTCAGGCCGAGCACGTCATATTCGCCGGGCTTGATCTCCTGCTTGTTGACGACCTTGTCCATGAACATGGCGACGGCCGCGGCCTGGGCGTAGAGCGGCTGTTCGACTTCGACGTTGAGCCAACCCTTGCGGATAAGGTCGAGGCCGACCGGCGCGCCGTTCGAGCTCATCATCATCACGTCGCCCGGCTTCTTACCGGCAGCCTCCAGCGAAGCAACGCCCGCGACCGAAAGATGCGCGGCGTGGCTGAAGATCAGGTCGATGTCGGGATTGGCCAAGATCTGGTCGGCGACGATGGTGCCGGCGTTGCTCGCCTCCCACTGCATGGCGGGCAGCGAGATGATCTTGACGTCCGGAAACGCCTTCATCTTCTCCTCGAAACCCTTCTGGATGTCGAGCGTGTAGGGATCGCCGGGATCGCCGAGCACCTGCAGGATCTTGCCCTTGACCGAGCCATGCTTGGCCTTCAGCAGCGCTTCGGCCTGCTCCGCCGCAATGTGGCCGATCTCGACCGTGCCGGCGACCGATGTGAAGTCGGATGGCGTGGCGGTGATCTGGCGGTCGAACTCGACCACAGGGATGCCGGCCGCGCGGGCGGCTTCAACGGATGGCTTCAACGCATTGAAATCGACCGCGGCGAGGATGATCGCCTTCGGCTTCAGCGCGATCACGTCGTTCATCTGCGATTGCTGCGCGTCGGTCTTGTTGTCGGCGTTCAGTGTCTTCATCTCGTAGCCGACCTGTTTCAGGAACAGTTCCAGCGCGCTCACCGAGCCGGTCTGGAATTCGTCGAGCAAGGTCGGCACCAGGTAGTAGACGGTACCCTTGGACTGGGCGAATGCCGGCGTGAGCGTGGCAATGGCCAGGGCCAGGATACCGAAGACAGAAAGTAGCATTCGCTTCATGTCGTTCGCTCCTCTTTTCGCCGGACCCCTCATTTGTCCCTCAGCCCGCCGGTCCGGCACCGGCGAGCGTTTCCCCGGTGATCATGTTGATCACCGCATCGGGACTTGTCTTGTTGCGGGCAACGTCGCCCGCCACGACGCCCTGGCGGATCACCACGATCCGGTCGGCGACCTGGAAGGCCTGCTGCATGATGTGGGTGATGATGACGACGCCGATGCCTTGGCTCGCCACCTTGCGGATCATGTCGAGGCCGCGGCGCGTCTGCTCGACGCCGAGCGCGGCGAAGGGCTCGTCGAGCAGCACCAGCTTGCCGCCCCAATGAACGAAACGGTTGAGCTCGATCGCCTGCCGCTGGCCGCCCGAGAGGTGCTCGACCTTGGTGCGCATCGAGGGAATGCGGGTGCCGGCATTGGCCAGCGCCTTCGCCACTACTGACTCCATGGCGCGCTCGTCGAGCACCGGAACGCCCAGCACCTTGCGGGTGATCTCGCGGCCCATGAAGAAGTTGGCCACCACGTCGACATTGGTGCAGAGCGAGAGGTCCTGGTAGACGGTCTCGATGCCGGCGGCCTTGGCCTCGGCGGGGGTTTTGGCGAGGAACTCCTTGCCTTCGAACAGCATGCGACCCGAGGTCGGCTCGAGTCCGCCGGCAATGATCTTGACCAGCGTCGACTTGCCGGCGCCGTTGTCGCCGAGCAGCGCCACCACCTCGCCGCGCGCGATCGAGAAGCTGATGCCCCTCAGCGCCCGGATGGCGCCGTAATTCTTGGTGACGTTGTCAAGGACCAGCAGGGGTTCGCTCATGCCGCGATGTCTCCGCCGTTCAGAAGGTCGCCTTCGCGCTGCCGCTTGGCGGTGAAGATCTGGCCGAAGCGCGGCGAAAGCACGCCGGAAACGGCAAGTGCCGCGGCGCCGCGCAACACGGCATGCTGCCCGCCCTGCGCCACGAGGATGCGCGGCGCGGCGCGATCCTTGCGAGCCGAAACCGAATTGTGCAGCGGCTCCGCCAATGCAGCCAGGCGTTCGAGCAACTGAGGCGAGGCGAGGCCCCCAAGCACGATCGTCTCGGGGT
>NZ_RZSV01000424.1:0-2083 GCF_004023205.1 Mesorhizobium sp. M1A.F.Ca.IN.020.03.2.1
GTGCTGGACATCGAGCGCGCCACCGGCATCTCACGCCATGCGCAGCGGCCCGACCTCTTCGGTGCCGATATCCTTGCCGGTCCCGCATCCTCCCAAGCCCGGACCGGCAGCGGCGAGGAGGCGCCGCGATGAGCCGCGCCTCCTCGATCAACGTGCCGGAAAACGGCCGGGAAAGCCCGAAATTAGCGGTGGATTTCACCCTCTTTGCGCTTTTCCTCGAAGCCCGGCGCATCCATCGCGGCAAGTCGCCGACGCGCGTGGCGCGGGAGGCTGACGTCGAAGTCGACGCCGTCTATCGCGCCGCTCGCGGCCGCGATCCGGGCGCCGACGAGTTCCTGGCGCTCTGCGCCTGGATCGGCGAGGAGCCGTCGCTGTTTCTCAAAAAGGAGGCCAGGCATGGTCAGGCTCGCTGCCTATGATTATCGCGAGCTGGGCAAGCTGTTGCGGGCGAGGCTCGAGGAAGATGGTCGCGGCTGGCGCGTTTGCGCCGCCGACATCGGGGTAAGCGCTTCCGACCTTTCGCGCATCTGCAACGGCCAGAGCGTCTCGGCGCCCAAGGTCATCGCCGTCTGCGACTGGCTGAGGCTTTCCTTCCGAGCCTTCTACCTGCCGCCGCCGCGCGATGCCGGCGCGATGTTTCACGGGACGAGCACTGAAACAGGGAGCACCTGCGATGCTGGATAGACCTGCAAAAGCGATCTTCGGAACGCCCGGCAGCATCGACGCGGCGACGCTCTTCAAGCTGCCTTTACCGATGCAGGCCGAGGGCGTGCGGCTGCTGTTCGAAATGGGCCAGAGCATCGAGCAGGTGCGGGCGCGGCTGGGGCTATCCGCGCGGCTGTTGCGGGCGCTTGCCGCGGAGGAAGGCACGTTCTCGCGTGGCGGCGAGGGGATCGGAAAAGAGTAACAGGAGCCGCTGTTTTGAGCATGCAGTCTGGTGGCTTCGTCATTGAACAGTTCGTCGAGGCGGCCCGCGACGTCTCGATCGACGACGCCGCCAAACGGCTCGGCCTGAAATTCACCGGCCGCCGGCACGAGCACCCGCAGCCATGCCCGCATTGCGGAGGCACGGACACCTTTGCGTTCAACACCGTCAAGAACAAATGGAACTGCCGGGCTGGCGGTGCTGGCGGAAATGACGGCATCGGCATGGTGGCGCATTGCGAAGGCCTCGACCTGCATCGACGCCAAGCGCTGCTGGAGGCGTGCTCTATTGTGCTCGACCGACCAGTTCCTAGCGAGGCGGGCCAGGAACACGCCGCCGAGGCCATCGCTCGCCACAGGCGACTTGAAGAGCGCCGGCGGCTGAATGAAGCGCAGTTGGCTGAACGCGCCGGGCGGCAGATCGACTATCGCAAACGGGAGCGGCAAAAGGCCAGGTCTATCTACGAGGCCGCTGCACGCGTCGGCCGGTTCGGGCGGCTGGTCGTCGACTATCTCGAGGCACGCGGCTGCGGCCGCATTGGCGCCTCGCAATGGCTGCGCTGCGCTTCGGAGCTGGCCTACTGGCACGGCAGCGATCAGCGCGGTCGGCCGAGTAAGCTCCATTCTGGGCCGGCGATGGTCGCGCCCTTCATCAATGCCGACCTGGATGCCATTGGCTGCCACATCACCTGGTTCGACCTGGCGCGGCCGCCGAAGTTCCGGCCGCTGCTCACCGATCCAGCGACGGGCGAGGCCCTGCCGACCAAGAAAATGCGCGGCTCCAAGAAGGGCGGGTTGATCCCGCTTTTCGGAGATCCTTCCGCGGCACGCTGGGTCGGCGGGGAAGGGATCGAGAACGGCGCGGCCTTTGCCTGCTGGGAGAGCTGGCGCGAGGACACCTTCTATTTCGCCGCCGGCGACCTCGGCAATCTAGCCGGCCCGGCTGATCCCGCCTCGCGCTTTGCCCATCCCACGCTGAAGAAGCCGGATGCGAAAGGCGCATTGCGACCGCTGATGATTGCCGGGCCTATGCCCCGACCTGGTCAGGACCCCGAGGACGCCATGTGGGTGGGCGAACAGGTCACCGAGCTCGTGCTGCTCGCCGATGGCGACTCCGAGCGCGTTGTGACCGCGGCGGCGATGGCGCGCGCCCGTGCCC
>NZ_RZSV01000425.1:0-2035 GCF_004023205.1 Mesorhizobium sp. M1A.F.Ca.IN.020.03.2.1
CTTCTCGTCCAGCGCCGAGGTCGCCTCGTCCAGCACGACGATGTCTGGCTCGTGCAGCAGCAGGCGCGCTGAGGGCGGCATTATGGGCGGGGCGGCACGAGCGTCAGGTGTGGTGATCGCGCTTCGGCCGGATGGCAACCTTGACGTCACCAGAGGCCCCGGTCTGTAATCGCCGCAGGCCAGGGAGAGGCGACCCCCATGGAAAAGATCATCCTCGACTGCGATCCGGGGCACGACGATGCCATCGCCATCCTGCTTGCGGCCGGCAACCCGAACATCGACCTTCTCGGCATCACCACGGTTTCGGGCAACCACAATGTCGAGAACACCACGCGCAATGCGCTCTCCGTATGCACGGCCTACGGCATAAAGGTGCCGGTGGCGAAAGGCTCTCCCGGCCCGCTGATCATCGACCAGGTGCTGGCCGTCGAGATCCACGGCGAGACCGGGCTCGATGGCCCGGAGCTGCCGCCCGCCTCGTTCGAGCTCGACAAGCGCCATGCCGTCGACTTCATCATCGAGACGGTCATGGCGCATGAGCCGAAAACCGTCACGCTGGTGCCGGTCGGGCCCTACACCAACATCGCTCTAGCCGTGCGCAAGGAGCCGCGCATCGTCGAGCGGGTGAAGCGGGTCGTCGCGATGGGCGGAAGTTTCACGCGCGGCAACATCACGCCGGCGGCCGAGTTCAACGTCTATGCCGACCCGGAGGCCGCAGACGTGGTGTTCCGCGCCGCTTGGGACGTCACCATGGTGGGGCTTGACCTCACGCACCAGGCCTTGGCCACCCCCGACCTGCAGGACAGGGTGCGCGCTGTCGGCGGCCCGATCGCCAAATTCATTCTCGATATCTGGGAGTTCATCGCGACCACGCATGGCGGCCTGCTGCAGATAGCCTATCCCGCCGTTCATGACGCCTGCTGTGTGGCGGCGATGATCGATGCAGGCGTCTTCACCACCGAGAAGGCCGACATCCGCGTCGAGCTTGCCGGACGCTGGACCAAGGGCATGACGGTCTGCAATTTCGAGAAGCTGGGCGGCATGCGCCATTTCGGCGGCACGGCGAGCGAGCAGGTCGATTTCCGCCACACCGTGGCGATGAAGCTCGACCATACGAAATTCTGCGACCTTATCGTCGATGCGCTCGAGCGCCTCACCAGGCAAAAAGGCGTGAGGCGCTCCGGCGTCAAGGCCTAGCCGGCCCTCACAGCAGGAACGATTGCCTGTCGCGCAATGTGGCGCTGATGCGGCGATGCCGATCTCGATCTCGCGCTTGTTGGCCAGGATCGCATCGCCGGCCGCACCCTCGACCATCGATCGCAACAGGTGGGCCTGGCCGACCAGCACCGCGTCCTTGTCGGCCAGCGCGACGAGCGTTGCGGCTTCGAGCCGGTAGCGCGGGCGCCTTGCCGCCCTGGGCGACTCTCAAGCCTCCAGGCCCGCGCACGCCAGGAAGTGGGAGAGAATTGGCCCGGCGAAGCCGAGACGGCCATTTCGACGAGAGCCCGGCGTCGGCATCAGCAACCGGCACTGGCACGGTGGTGTCCTTGTTCTGTTGCTTTTTAGTTGAAACTAATTTGAAAGTTACCCGTTAGCAGCGCGTAGGCGAGCTCAAACTTGCCCTGCTGTCGACAGCTAAGTTGAAAGGAGAAGTCCTAAGCCTTTTTCAGTGCTTGGCGTTGCCGAGACCGCTTTTCTATCATTCGTCTTTCGAGCGGCCTCCAGCCGCGCCGGTCACCGCCGAGGCCGATGCCTGGCAGGGCGAGAAGTCGCCATCGCTCGGCACGCATTCGCGCGACGAAGGCTTCGCAGACCGCTGTCGAGCGGAACGCTCGATGAGGAGCCACACAAGGTTGGCCTTGGAACAAAGGTCTGGCCATGAAAAAATACCTAGCAGCCGCGCTGGCGATCGCCATCCCGATCGGGCCTGCCTCGGCGCTTGACGTCGGCGTGGGCGGCAAGGTCGGCGGCATCGGCGTGGGCGCCGGATTGGGCGCCGGTTCGCAAGGCGGGTCGGCGGGCGGGGGCGGCAGGG
>NZ_RZSV01000426.1:0-1997 GCF_004023205.1 Mesorhizobium sp. M1A.F.Ca.IN.020.03.2.1
GAGGTCTTCGGCTTCGACGGCAGCGTCACGCCGAGCGCCTTGGACAGCGCGGCGACGGAAGCGTCGGGCGCGCGCAGCGAGATGCGTTCGGCCGGCGGTAGGATCTCGACCTTGACGCCCGGCGCCGACACCGCGCGCCCGGCAAGTGCCGGACGCCGTTCGGCGGCAGCTGAAGCGTCGGCGGCTTTTGTCTTGGCGGTAGCCTTAGCCATTGAGGCGCTCCCCCTTTTCGTCGACGAACACCATGCCGGTGACCTCCACCTCGATCGTGCCGTTCGGCATCGGCACATAGAGCGTCTGGCCCATGCGATCACGGCCGCCGGCGACCAGCGCCAGCGCGATCGAGCGCCCGCAGTTCTCCGACCAGTAGCTGGAGGTGACGTGGCCGATCATCTTCATCGGGATCGCCTGTTTCGGATCCTCGACGATCTGCGCGCCTTCTTCCAACACGACCTTCGGATCCTTGGCCTTCAGGCCGACCAGTTGCTTGCGGCCCTTGGCGACGAGATCCGCGCGCATCATGCCGCGGATGCCGACGAAGTCGGTCTTCTTCTTGCCGACCGCCCAGTCGAGACCGGCATCGTTCGGCGTCACCGTGCCGTCCGTATCCTGGCCGACGATGATGTAGCCCTTTTCGGCGCGCAGCACGTGCATTGTTTCGGTGCCGTAAGCGGTCGCGCCATGCTTCTGGCCTTCGGCCCACAGCGCTTCCCACACCGCTTCGCCATAGTCGGCCGGCACGTTGACCTCGAAGCCGCGCTCGCCGGTGAAAGACATGCGGAACAGCCGCGTCGGCACGCCGCAGATCTTGCCTTCTCGCACCGACATATGCGGCAGTGCCTCGTCCGACATGTCGATGCCTTCGACCAAAGGCTCGATGATTTTCCGCGCGCTCGGCCCCTGCACGGCGATCACCGCCCATTGCTCGGTAATCGAGGTCAGCCAGACATTGAGATGCGGGAACTCGGTCTGGAGATAATCCTCCATGTGATGCATGACACGCGGCGCGCCGCCGGTGGTCGTCGTCACATGGAAGCGGTCCGGCGCCAGCCTGCCGACGACGCCGTCATCATAGATGAAGCCGTCCTCGCGCAGCATGATGCCGTAGCGGCAGCGGCCGGGCTCCAGCTTCTCCCACGGGTTGGTGTAGAGCAGTTCCATGAACTTCGCCGCATCCGGCCCGACCACCTCGATCTTGCCGAGCGTGGAGGCGTCGAACAGGCCGGCCGCTTTGCGCACCGTCACGCATTCGCGGTTGACGGCGGCGTGCATGTCCTCGCCGGCTTTCGGGAAATACCAGGCGCGCTTCCACTGGCCGACATCCTCGAACACGGCACCTTGGGCGGCCGCCCAGCCATGCGTCGCCGTGCGGCGCGTCGGGTCGAACAGCGCGCCACGCGCATGGCCGACGATCGAGCCGAAGGTGACCGGGGTATAGGGCGCGCGGAACGTGGTGAGACCGACCTGCGGGATCGGCTTGCCGAGCGTCTCGGCGGCGATCGCCAGGCCGTGCATGTTCGACGTCTTACCCTGGTCGGTCGCCATGCCGTTGGTGGTGAAGCGCTTGACGTGCTCGATCGAGTGCATGCCCTCATGCACCGCCTGGCGAATGTCCTTGGCGGTGACATCGTTCTGAAAATCGACGAAGGCCTTGACCGTGGTGCCCGGCCCGGCGCCGGGCGCAGCGCCAAGCATGCCGCGTGACCAGCTTTCACTGGCATCGACCTTTGGCTTGGCGCCCTTGCCCATCTTGCCGCTGGAATCCTTGCCGCCGGCGTCCCTTGCCGCCTGGGCGCCTGCCGCATAGGCCTCGTCGACCGTTGCCTCCAGACCGTCCGTGCCGTTGCAGGCGCCGACCGAGACGCAGTCCTGCGCATAGGTCCCCGGCACGAAGCGTCGCGCCTCCTCGTTGAAGGCGACTTTGCCGCGCGACTGCGAGAACAGATGCACCGACGGCGTCCAGCCGGCGGACATCAGGATGGCGTCGACCGCGATCC
>NZ_RZSV01000427.1:0-1993 GCF_004023205.1 Mesorhizobium sp. M1A.F.Ca.IN.020.03.2.1
AGCGACAGCAGAAGCCCGTTGATCGCGCTCTTGCCATTGGCGGTGGCAAGCACGGCATTGCCCTGCAGCGGCTGTCCGGCGACATTGCCGGTCAGTTGCACATCGGCCGCCGGATTGGCGGCATCCGCCTTGCCTGTCGCGGTGAGCTTCAGTCCGGTGATCTCGCGCGCCGCCACGGACAGCCTGTCGCTGTTCACCGTCAGCGAGAGGTCGGGCGCCATAATCGGACCTTGCGCATTCAGGCCAAAAGCGATGGCGCCCTTGGCGTCTTTCGACAGCAGCGAAACGTCGCTCAACGCCCCCCTGATGTCGGCGGCAAGCTTTTTGTCGGCAAGGCTCGCCTGCCCGTCGGCGCTCAGCGCGCCCGAGTTGAGCTTCAAGCCGGAGACATTGACGTTGCCGTTGGCGTCGCGTTTCAGCGCGGCGCTCAATTGCGCGCTCTCGCCCAACATGCCGCGCACCGCCGCCGGCAAAGCGGAAGAAGCGACATTGGCGTTCACATTGAGGTCGACGGCGCCGTCGCGCAGCGACATGCGGCCGGCGACCTGGCTGTTGAGCGCATCGCTCTTGAGCGAGCCGCTGTTGACGGCAACGGCGTCGCTCGTCAAACGGCCGTTGACCTCGGCCGTGACCTTGCCGGCAACCAACGGCGCGATCATCGGATTGTCCAGGCCGATCCTGTCGATCGACACCGTCCCGGAGACCGGGCCTGCCCGCCCCTTGAGATCGAACGCATCCGAATGCAGCGCAACGGCAAGGCCGTCCACATTCACCTGGCTGGCGGCAACCGAAGGCAGGATGGCGGAAGCCTCGAGGCGGGCCTGCGTGCTTTGGCCGGCTATCTTTGCCGACAATGACTGGACCTCGATCTTGACCGGGCTTTCGGCGCTGCCGATCGTCAACGGCAGGCTGGGCCCGGATGACGTCAGATCGAGCGAAAAATCGCTGACGCCGTTCGGATTCAAGGTGCCGGCGGCGTTGCCGGAAATCTTGTCGCCCGAAAGCGTTGCATGGTCCAGGGCCAGGCCGCTCGCCAGACCATAGCTGCCGGCGGCATCCAGATCGAGCGGCCCAAGTCCCGCCTGGCGGGTCTGGCTGGTCTCGGCGCCGGCAAGCTTGGCGTCGAATTCGATATCGGGATTGGCCGACGGACCCGTGAGGTGTGCCGTGCCTTCCAGCGTTCCGGCGGCATCCAGGCCCGGCACGAAATCATTGGCGAGCGCCGCAGGCAGGCCGGCGAAATTGGCCGTCAGGTCGAGGAGCTGGCCGGCGCTGCCGGAAATGGTCGCCGAGCCGCCGCCGAGATTGAGCGCAAGCTTCTCGACGCTGGCGACGCCGTTGGCGATTGCAAGGCGCGACGGCTCGGCGATCGCCGCCTTGATGCCGCGCAGGGTCGCTTCGCCGGACGCGATCTCGACGCTGGTCTTGCCGTCGGCGATCTTCACGCGCCCGGTCGCGGTGGCCGGAATGCCGGATGCCGTCGCGCCGCCGGAAAAATTGGTCCAGTCGCCGTCGCGCCTCAGGTCGATGCCGATACCGCTGACCACTGTCTTGCCGGAAGTGACGCTGTCGGCCTTGATCGTGCCCGATATTGCCGGTCCCTTGAGATAATTGGCGATCAGCGCATTGACGGTGATCGCTTTCGCCGCCACTTCGCCGCGCGCGATCGATGTGCTGGCCGCATTGATGGTGAGGTTCGGAGCCGCGCCATCCTTGGCGAAGGCGATCGTGCCGTTGATATCGCCGGTCGCCGTCTGGCCGCCTAGCGCCGCCAGCGGGCCGACATCGGGAACGGCCAGCGTCAGCGTGCCAACCGGCAGGAACTGGTCGTCGAGCGCGAGGTCGCCGAAGATCTTGTTCGGTCCCAGCGACAGCAGAAGCCCGTTGATCGCGCTCTTGCCATTGGCGGTGGCAAGCACGGCATTGCCCTGCAGCGGCTGTCCGGCGACATTGCCGGTCAGTTGCACATCGGCCGCCGGATTGGCGGCATCCG
>NZ_RZSV01000428.1:0-1979 GCF_004023205.1 Mesorhizobium sp. M1A.F.Ca.IN.020.03.2.1
GCGCCGAAGCGGCCGAACAGCGTGTGCCGGAAATGATGGAGTTGCGCGCCGAGCCCGTGCAGGAACACGATCGGCCTGCCCTCGCCTGTTTCGACATAGTGGATGCGGCTGCCGCCGATCTCGATGAACTTGCCGCACGCCGGTACCAGCCTCTCGGCCTTGGTCGCGATCCACGATGTTGCGAGCATGAAGCCGAGCACGACGGCGGCCGCCGCAACGAGCAGACCACCGATCAGCCATGGCAAAATCGATATCAGCATCTTGCACCCGAGCCGTACCGACGCACCTTACTCGCAACCGTGTCTGCCACAAGAGCCCCGCCTCGCGTGCGCATTGCGGCCGGCTGTCCGCCGCGTTATTTCAGGCCACCTGCAGCCGGAGTGAGCCATGCCCGAAATCGTCACAGCCGCCATGCTCGTCATCGGCGACGAGATCCTCTCCGGCAGGACCAAGGACAAGAATATCGGCCATCTCGCCGATATCATGACCGCGATCGGCATCGACCTGAAGGAAGTGCGCATCGTTCCCGACGAGGAGGACGAGATTGTCGCCGCCGCCAACGCGCTGCGCGCCCGCTACACTTATGTCTTCACCACCGGCGGCATCGGCCCCACGCATGACGACATCACCGCCGATTCGATAGCCAAGGCCTTCGGCGTGTCTTGCGAATACGATGCTAGGGCTTACGCCATGTTGGAGGCAAGCTATGCCGAGCGCGGTATCGAATTCACCGAGGCGCGCAAGCGCATGGCGCGCATGCCGCGCGGCGCCGACCACATCGATAATCCGGTGTCGATCGCGCCAGGCTTCCGTATCGGCAACGTTCACGTGATGGCCGGTGTGCCGTCGATCTTCCAGGCGATGCTCGACAATGTCGTGCCGACGCTGAAGACCGGCACCAGGATGCTGTCGGCCACCGTGCACTGCCCCTTCGGCGAAGGCCTGATCGGCGGACCGCTCGCCGACATCCAGAAGGCGCATCCCGACACCATTATCGGCTCCTACCCGAAATATGGCGACGGCAAATTCTGGACCGAGCTCGTGGTACGTGCCCGCGACGAAGCGGCTCTCGAGGCCGCGCGCCAGGACGTTGCGGCCATGGTGGCGGGCCTGTCGGCTGCGAGCTGACCCCGGAACCAGAAGGCGCGCGCCGACGTTTCTGGCACGGCACTTTCGTTGCGGCTATTGATGCCGGTGGCGATCTTGCGCCGATAAATTTGAGGGATCTGCCATGCGCTTCAAGACGATCGTCGCCATTCTGCAGAACGAACAGGACGCCGAGCGCGTGCTCGATTGCGCCATCCCGCTTGCCGAGCGGTTCGAAAGCCACCTCGTCGGCATCCACGCCGAAGCGCTTCCGGTCCCCTATACGTCGGCAACCGGTTTCCCCGACACCGAATTCCTGCAAGTCTCGGCCGAGATGAACAAGGAGCGCGCCGACAAGCTGCAGGCTGTCTTTCTCAGGCGCGTCGAGGATTCCGACCTGTCCTTCGAGTGGCGGAGCCTCGAAAGCTTCTCCGGCGACAGCGCGCTGACCGGCATTTCGAGCGTGCGGGCGGCTGACCTGATTATCGCCGCGCAGCGCGACACCGGGGGCGATCCGGGCGCCGATGTCGATACGCTGGTCTACGATGCCGGCCGGCCGGTGCTTGTCGTTCCGCATGCCGGGCCGCTCGTCACCACCTTCAGGCGTGTACTGCTGGCCTGGAACGGCAGTAAGGAAGCGGCTCGTGCAGCATTCGATGCCTTGCCCTTCATCAGCGAGGCGGACAAGACCGACATTCTCGTCATCGATCCGCCGGAAACGCTCGACGAGGCTCCCGAGGCGGCGGGCGCCGAGATCGCGGCTGCCTTGTCACGCCACGGCGCCAATGTCAGCGTTTCCGTGCAGAAATCGGGGGCAAGCTCGGTCGACGACATCATCCAGGAGAGGATCGCCGAATCCGGCGCCGATCTGCTGGTGCTCGGCGCCTACAGCC
>NZ_RZSV01000429.1:0-1947 GCF_004023205.1 Mesorhizobium sp. M1A.F.Ca.IN.020.03.2.1
CGACCCGCACCAGGCAGACGCCGGAATACATCAACGCGCTCGGACCGGCGACCGGCTTCTGCGATGAGACGGTGCGCAAGCGCAACATGGTGATCGCCGGGCTGATTGTCGTGATCCACAAGCTGACAACCAGCATGCGGGCGCGGCGGCGCGCGCGAAGGCGAAAGGCCGACATGACGGCGGTTGGCGTTACCGCGGCGCTCGCGTTGCTCCCGGCGCTCGCGAAAAGCAAGGGCGGCCTGGGCACGCTTCTCGCGCCCGCGATCGCGCTCGCCGCCTACGCCATCTACCGCGAGAACGTGAAGGCTGGGCCTCGAGAAAAGGATCGCAGCGAAACGCCATAGGCGCGGCAAGCCGGTCGAGGCGGCCGACCGTTGCCGGATGATTGGGAACTTTCGCGGAAAGGGTCCGTTACCCGACCATGCCGTGCTCGGCGTGCCCGCCCCCACACCTGGAGACCGACCATGCCCAAGACCGTTCCTGAAAACGAAGCCCGCCAGGGGCATTGGGGCTGGCATGCGCTCAGGATTCTCGTCGCCGGGCTGCTGCTGGTATTCATCGCCTGGGGCGTAGCCGAGATTTATGGCGTGTTGATCAAAGAGCCGAGCACCGAGCAGCAGCACGTCCCACAACCTCCAGGGACCGAGCAGGCGCCTGCTCCCAGTGGTCAAACACAGTAGTTTGAAGTCTTCGGCCCATTCAGGCTGCCTTTGCCTGCGCGCTGCTTCTAGGGACCAGCACGTTAAGGGTCGCCGGATGGATTTCGACCGTGGTTTCGCGTTCCAGCTTGACCAACTCTCCGTCCATCACCGCCTTGAACTTGGTCGGCGACGAATGAATTTTCAGCACGGCCTTGTCAGCCTGGTGGATCTCGACATGTTCGCTTTGGCGCCACCGGCCGCGCAGCATGGCAAGCAGCAATTTTACCAAGTCACGGCGCCGGCGCGCAACGCTGACATAGATGCCAAGCACGCCGCCGGCCGGATTGTCCGCATAAGGCAGATGACCCTCGCCGAACAGGTTGTTGCTGATGCCAATTCCGGTCGCGCGGGTGATGATGTCGGTCTTGCCGATGGTCAAGGTCACCTTGAGGGTGCGCGGGTTCTTGATCGTTGCCCATGCGGCGCGAACCGACGCCCGCATCTTTCCCAGCCGCGAGCCAAAATCCATCTTCTCGCGGAGCTGGACCATTCTGGCATGCATGCCGATTGAAAACTGATGCACGAAGGGACGGCCATTCGCGGTCGCCATATCGACCGCCTTAACCTCGCCGTCGGTAAAGGCCTTCAAGGCGGCTTCCAGTGTCTGGGGGATGCCAAGGCTGCGCGCGAAAAGGTTCATCGTACCAGCCGGCAATATGGCCAACGCCTTCTTCTTGTTCATCAGAAGCGAGGCGGCGGTGGACACCGTTCCGTCGCCGCCTCCGGCCAGCACGACATCGACGTTGCGCCTGGCTATGGCCTTTTCCAAAGCCGTGGCGATTTCGCCGCCCGCAACGATGTCGATCTGAACCGAATGGCCGGCCGCTTCCAGAAGCTCGCGGACCCGGTCGGCAAAGGCTGCAACATCGGTCGTGCGCAGGGTGCCCCCGTCCTTGTTCAGCACCGCAGCAAACCGCATGCCCCTCTCCGTCCTGCTATTGGTAGGCCAAAAACGAGTTCTCAGCCGCAGGCTGAAACGGAAAGGGGCCGCCGAAGGTTCCGCGTCAGCGAGCAAGTCAAGCGCCGTGGACCGGCGCCGTTTGGAACAAGGCTCCCCTCACGACGTTGTGAAATTGTGGAATATTGCCGCGCTCGCCCTTGCCTTGTGCGAGGCCGCGAACGCGGCGCGTAGGAAATCAGGCACGAGGAGAGACGATCATGATCCGCACTCTTTTTGCAACGACCGCGCTTGCAACCCTCCTAGCAACCGGGGCCTTTGCGCAGAACACAACGCCTGCACCGGCGC
>NZ_RZSV01000042.1:0-33369 GCF_004023205.1 Mesorhizobium sp. M1A.F.Ca.IN.020.03.2.1
CCCGACCACCCAGCGCGGCGTCGACATCTGCACCGTAACGTTGAAATGCGAGAGCGCGATCACCCAGCAGGCACCGCCGATGAGCAGGCCCGCCGACGTCTGCCAGGCATTGTCGCTGACGGCGGCGTTGAAGGCGCAAAGCGCGAAACCGGCGAAGGCGGCGCGCACCATCGTTTCGCTGGAGAGCAATTGTCTGAGCCTCACGCTGATCAGCGCACCGCCGACCGCGCCGATACCGAAGGCGCCAAGCATGATGCCGTAGGTCAGCGCGTCGCCCTTGACGACATCGCGCGCCACCAGGGGCAGCAGCGCCAGCACCGCGCCGGCGCTGAAGCCGAAGGCGAAGCCTCTCGCCAGCACCTTGCCGATGTTCGGCGACATGGCGACATAGCGCAGGCCGGCTCCCATCGCGGCGCCGAGCGATTCCCGCGGCAGGGTCGGCGCGGGCACTTCCGGCTTCCAGCGGAAAAGCACGACGATCAGGCCGATATAGCTGATGGCGTTGGCGGCGAAGGCCGCCGCCGCCCCCGCGGCGGCGACGATGATGCCGCCGATCGCCGGGCCGACGCTGCGCGTGATGTTGAAGCCCATCGAGTTGAGCGCGATCGCCGCCGGCACCTTGGCGCGCGGCACCATGTCGCCAACCGACGCCTGCCATGACGGGCTGTTCAGCGCCGTGCCGCTGTCGATCAGGAAGGTGAAGGCAAGCAGCGTCCACGGCGTCATCCAGCCGAACCAGGTGAATACGGTGAGCAGTGCCGAGACCACCAGCATGAAACTCTGCGCCACCAGCATGACCTTGCGGCGGTTGAAGCTGTCGGCAATGGCGCCGGCAACAAGCGCGAACAGCATGATCGGCAAGGTGGTCGAGGCCTGCACCAGCGCCACTTGGTAGGATGAGGTGGCGATCGTCGTCATCATCCAGGCGGCGCCCACGCCCTGGATCAAGCCGCCGAAATTCGACACAAGGCTCGCCGACCAGACGGCACGGAAGATGCCGTGCCGGAACGGCGCCAGCGCCGAGACGCGTTCGCTTTCCGGCTCGTCGTCGATCATGGTCGCTGTCCCGCCTTCATCTTGCTGTCTTGCGCTCGCCCGGCGCCATCATCGCGCGGGCGACTCGCCAAAGCATCCCGGTCCAACAACAGGAAGGCAAAGGCGAAAATGCGTCGGCGAAGCTTTAGGCCAAGCATCTTGCCGGTGTGGACCAAACTTTTGCCGGTCCGCGCGGGCGGGATGCCCGCAGCCCCAGGTCAGAAGCCGTGCTCGATGCGTTCGAAGATGACGTTGGTGAAGGCCGAGATCTGGCTGCCGATGAACGGGCCGGTCAGCGCCACGACCAGCATGATGGCGACGATCTTGGGCACGAAAGTGAGGGTGATTTCCTGAATCTGCGTCAGCGCCTGGATAAGCGCGATGCCGATACCGACGGCCATAGCCACGAGCACCACCGGCGCGGAGGCGGTAAGCACCGTCCACACCGCATATTGCACGATATCGAGGGCGTCGGCCTCGTTCATGGGCAGACCCTATGCGAAACTCGAGGCGGCCGGCTTGATCGATACGCCCGCGCCGACAGGGACCTCGGTGCCGTCCTGCAGCACCGCGATCAGGCCGCTGCTTGCGAGCTTCACCGAAGCCACGGTCCCTGTTGTCTTGCCGTCGGCGGCGGTGATCGAACGGCCGATCAGCGCGTCCGCCTGCGACAGCGCCGAGGATTGCATGATCTGGTCGAGCTTGCTGTTGGTCTGCACCGATTGCTCGACCTGCGAGAAGGTCGCGAGCTGCGCGACATATTCCGTCGAATCCATCGGCTTGGTCGGATCCTGGTTCTTCATCTCGGCGATCAGAAGCTTCAGGAACGACTGGTAGTCGACCGCCGTCTTCGAGGTCTGCTGGCTGCTGGCCTGGGTGGCGCCAACCGGGATCGTCGTTGTCATGTCCACGGCCATCTTTATGCTCCCACAGCCAGCGCGCGCGGCGCTTCCGGAATGTCGTCATTGCCGCCAAGCGCTTGGCGCTCGAGCGGATAGAGCGCGCGGATCGCCTTCAGCGCCTCGTAGATATGATCCTCGCCGACCATGCGGTCGATCTGCTTCAGCGCGCTGCAGATTTCCTGATTGTCGAAGCTTGCGATCAGCATCGGCAGCGAGCGGCGGAACATGTCGCGGGCCTCGGAGGCGCCCGGCGGGTTGATCAGCATGATCTGCACGATGAAATAGAGCTGCCTGAGCGGCGTCGAGGCCTGCTCGGCCTGGATGACGTGGCTTTCGAGCAGGAACTGAACGTCGTTCATCAGCTCGATCGTGACCTTGCGGTCGACCCGGATGACGGCGCCGTTGATGTAGATCTTCTCGTTCGGCTTCAGCGAGATCTTCAGCGTGTTGCTCATTGGATGCCGTCTCGGATGATCTGGGAGACCTCGATCAATCCTTCGAAATTGTTGGTGCGGCCCTGCCGGATGTCTTCCGTTTCGCGCAGCAGCCACAGGCCGATCGAGATCAGATTGGCGCGCAGTTCCTTGGGCAGCGCATTGTCGCTGGAGCCGAGATCCTCGACGAAGGTGGTCCAGATGCGGTTGGTGAAGTGCAGCGCCTCGACCGCCTCAATCGACTCCGGCCCAACGGAAGCAGCCGTGGACAACATGTCGATCGATCGGGTGAGCAACTGCCGCTCCCGGTCCTTGGCGTCGGCGACGGAGTCGGTCTGGATGTCGGCGTAGGAGAATTGATACATCGTCGGAGCTCTGGCGTTCCGGTGAGAGTGTCAGGTGAGATAGTTCAACAGGCTCAGTTGCTGCAGTCGCGCGGTCAAGGCGAAGGACGTTTCGATATGCTGCGTCAGGTCGGCCACGCGGGTGGCGGCCTCCGAGGGATCGACGCCTTCGAGGTCGATGATGTGCTTCTCGAACAGATCGACCTGGGTCTTCATGCGATCGCTGGCGTCGGACACGCGCTTCTGGGCGAGGCCGGCTTCGGACTGCACCTGAACGATGCCGCCGATGGCCTCGCCGACCAGCTTTTGCGCGCGACTGACGATCGTATTCTGCCCGGCCTCGCTGATGTTGCCGGCAAAGAGCGTGCCGACCATGGCGGCCGCCATGGCGAGCTTGCGGATGCCTTGCTCGTTGGCGCTGACCGATGTCTGCGTGGTCTCGTTCAATGAAATGCGGCTGGTGATCTGGTCGTCGGTGGCGTTCGACCAGTTGGCCTGCCAGCCGGAGCCCAGGAACTGCGGCTCGACCGCGGTGGTGATGAAGTCGTCCATCTGGGCGGCGGTGATGTTGGCGGCCGCGGGGTCGTTCTGGGTGAAGCCGAAATAGCTGGTGAAGGCGGCGTCGAACGCCGCCTTGGCGGGCGAGCCGGCGGCGCTGAAGTCGTCGATCGGCTTGACGTCGGTGTTGGTCCCGGCAAACAGGTATTCGCCGTTGACGCTGGTGTTGAGGATGCCCGTCATCTGCTGCAGCGCCGTGGCGCCGGCGGTCTGGGTGATGCTGGTCGAGGAGTCGCCCGATACGGCGCTGGTCAGCGCCGTCAGCAGATCCTGCGCGACATCGGAGAGCTGACCCAGCGAATCCTGTGTCGAAGTCAGACGCGCGGCGACCAGCGAGTTCGAATCGACGATGCCGTTCAACCGGTCGAGATCGCGCTGGAAGGTGACGGCCTGTGTCGTGCGCCCGCCGAGCGCCAGGCCGACATCCGCTACCTTGCCGGTCTGGGATTCGGTGGTCGCCTTGACGAGATCGGCCTGCATGCGCATCTGCTGATAGCGCAGGGCGTTGGAGATGGCGGCTGAGGAGACGGCTGTCGCTTTCATGGACTACCCCACCGCGCCCAACAAGGCGTCCAGCATGTCGTCGACGGTCTTCATCATGCGCGCCGACGCCTGATAGGTATGCTCGAGGTCGAGAAGCAGGGACATTTCCTGGTCGACATTGACGCCGGTATCGTTCGACAGCGCTTCGGCGGTGCGAGTGGACAGCGCTTCCTTCGCGTCTGCGTTGGTCGACGCCTGCTGGCGCACGCCTTCGAACCAGCCGATGGTGTTGGCCGCGTAATCCGAGACGCCGGAGCTGACCGTGATGCCGGCGGAGGTGTCGAAGGCCATCGGCTGGTCGAGCCTGTTGCCGTAGGCGATCAGCAGGTCAGAATAGGAGGCGCCGCCGCCGGTGTTGGAAACATAGGCCGCGCCGTTGGCGCCGCCGTCGCGCAGCAGCGTCGCGCTGCCGCCGGCGCTCGGGTCAAACGCGGCGTTGACGCTGATCGAGCCGGCGAGGCCGTCGACCAGGGTGCCGGCAGCGGGAATAGCCGGCGCGCCGGACCAGGTGAACAGGCCTGCGGCGTTGGGCTGAGACGGCGCGGTCTCGGCAAATGCCGTGATCAGGCCGCGCGCGATCTCGTCAAGCTGGCTCTGCATTGTCGCGGCAACGCCGTCGCGCAGCTTCAGCATGCCGGCAAGCTTGCCGTCGGCGCTGGTATTGTCGCCGGTGCCTGCAGAAAGCGGCACATTGTCGATATAGATCGTGTTGCCGGGCGTGCCGGCGGTGTAGCCGGCCGAGGGCGTGAAGGTCACCGACCGCGGCACCGTCTCGAACAGCGTCGTGCCGTCCTTGGTGGTGATGACCATGTCGTTGTCGCCGCGCGTGAAGGTCGAGACCGGGACATATTCGGCGATCTTCTTGAGAAGCGCGTCCCGCTGGTCGAGCGCGTCCGACACATCCGTGCCGGAGCGCGTGCCGGCGATGACGGCCTTGTTGGCGTCCTGGAACTGGCTGAGCAGCGAGTTGAGATCGTCGACGGCGGTGGCGATCTGGCCGTCCGTCTGGGTGCGGAAATCCTGGATCGCCGTGGTGCCGTCGTTCAGCGAGCTCACCACCTGCTTGGCCGCGTCGATGACGCTGGCGCCGAGATTCTGGTTCGACGGCGTGGTGGCGTAGAGCTGCAGCGCCTGCTGCAGATTGCCGATCGCGGTCGACGCAGACGATGCATTGTCGACACCATTAACCGATAGGTCGAGCTGATCCATGCCGCTGTAAAGCGCGCTCTGGCCGCTCCATGCCGACAGCGCGGAAAGGTTCTGCCGGAACAGAAGATCATTGGCGGCGCGCTGTATCTCCACCGATCGCGCGCCGGGCGCCGTGCTGGTGACGACGGCGACGCGACGGGCATAGTCCGGGTTGGACGCGTCGGCCACATTGCGCGACACGACGCTGGTTTGCTTGGATGTGGCCAGGAGCGCCGACTGGGCGATGCTTAATGCGGTGGAAAGCGACATGCGGGTCTTTCACGGGCTGGCGCCCGATGGGGTTATCTCTTCAGGTTGACCAGGACGTCCATCAGGTCGGAACCGGTCTGGAAGACCTTCGAGTTGGCGGTGTAGCTGCGCTGCGCCGCAATCATGTTGGTCAGTTCCTCGGCGATATCGACATTGGAATTTTCGAGCGCGCCCGAGACAACCGAGCCAAGCTTTCCTTCATTGGCAAAGCCGATGCGAACAGCGCCTGAGTCCGCGCTCTGCACATAGACGTTGCCCGGCATCGCGGTGAGGTTGTCGGGGCTCTGAACGTCGGCCAGCGGGATCTTGTAGAGCGGCTTGGTGGAGCCATCCTCGAATTGGGCGTAGATGACGCCGTCCTGGCTGATCTGGATCTTTTCGATCGTGCTCGGCGCATTGCCGTTGACGTTGGCGTCGGAGACCGTGAAGCCGGTTCCGAGTTGCGTCAGCTTGGAGAGGTCGAGGTTGAGAGTCGACCCGTTCGGCACCGTGAAGGACACGCCGGTAGTCGCGCCGGTGAGCTTGCCGGTGGTGGTGTCGAAGGTGAGATTGGCCGAACCCAGCGCGCCGCCCGCATAGGGGAACGACGTGCCGGCCGTGGCCTTCGACTGATCGAACACCGAGACCTGCCAGGTGCCGGTGCCGGTGTTGGTGAAATAGACGTCGAGCAACACCTTGTTGCCGAGATTGTCGTAGGCGACCAGCGACGATTTCGACGTGTATTGTGACGAGGTGCTGTTGTCGGTGGGTAGGTTGCCGGCGGTGACAGCGGTGGCGCCAGCCGGCAGGTTGCCGGTGAATGTCCCTTCCGTGCTCGGCGTCGCCGTCATCTCCTGATCGGAAATCTGCACCGGCACGAGGCCTTCGAAGCCGTTGGCGGTCGCGGCCGGATCGCCGTTGGCGTAGCTGTAGGCCATCAGCTGGTAGCCGGCGGCGTTGACGAGGCGTCCTTGAGCGTCCGGAACGAAGGCGCCGGCGCGGGTGAGATAGGGCGTTCCGCTCGGGTCCTGCACGACGAAGAAGCCGTCGCCGTTGACGGCGAGGTCGGAGACCGAAGTGGTGTATTGCAGAACACCCTGCGAGCTGACGGCCGAGCGGATCGTCGTCGTGACGCCACCCGAATTATAGGCGCCGCCGGTGCTGGGCATGATCAGCGTCGAGAATTCGGCGGAGGAGCGCTTGTAGCCGGTGGTGTCGGAATTCGCGATGTTGTCGGCCACCGTGGACAAGCGGTTGGCCTGGGCGTTCATACCGGAGACGCCGGTGCGCATCATTCCGTAGAGGCTCATCGATACATCTCCTCGGTGCCTTTCTGAGAGGCTACAAAACTAAGCCTCGTGTCTTGCGCGAGGCTGGCGCGGGATGTGCCGGCGACGACCATCAAAACACTAGCCGGTAGCCGAGGAACCTCTTGGAATCGATCGGGTCGTGGCCGAGCTTCTCACGCAATTTCTTGCGCAGCTTCGAGATGTGGCTCTCCACCACGTTCTCCTCGACCTCCTCGTCGAAGATGCCGTAGATGGCGTTGAACACCTGCGTCTTGGTCACGCGCCGGCCGCGATTGCTGGCCAAATACTCCAGGATGCGCCGCTCGCGACGCGGCAGCGGCAGCGGCTCGCCGTCGATCTCCGGGTCGCGCCCATCCATGAAGATGCGCATCGAGCCGACCTCGGTGTAGGCGGCCTCTTCGCGGGCGCGGCGGCGGATGGCGGTGATGCGGGCGAGGATCTCGCGGATGTGCACGGGCTTGCGGACGACGTCGTCGACGCCGCTCTCGAAGAGCCTGAGCGTGTGTTCCAGCGAGTGCTGTTCACTGAGCGCGATCACCGGCGCCCCGGTGCGGTCGCGGATCTGGCGCGGCGAGATGGCGCCCTCGCGGCAGTCGCCGATAAGGAAAGCCCTGACCGATCTTAAATCCGTGTCGGCGGCAGAGTTCACCCACTCGCCGAACTCGCCTGGCGCGAAGCCGGCGGTGGCGACGCCCTCGCGATCGAAAAGTGAGCTGTAGCCCTCAGTTACGAGCTCGCGCTCATCAACGATCACGATCATCGGCCCGCCCTCCGAATCATCTCACTTGCCCCGTGCGGAAAGCGGTATCCGGTGCGGTGAATCCTGAAAAACCGTCATTTCTTGTAGCTATTTTCTTGGGAGTTTTTTTGGGAGCCGTAATAAAGCCGGCCGTGAAGGGTCAATTCGCGGCACTGGATAGAGGGCTGCCGGCTGCCGCTGTGAACCCCCTCGCGGCGGACTAAAGGGCATATCTTGAGCAACTATTGGTTGCAGAACGCGCTGGCGTTCGGCGTCCATTTGCCGAAGCCGGTGGCGACCATGTTGGTGATGACGCGGCAGACATACACCTTCTGCGCCGGGTCGTTGTCGGGGCCGGCATGATAGCGGGCGACGGCCATCGACCAAGTCATGTGGCGCGCGTGGAGGCTCGCCAGGAAGCGCGCGGCGTAGTCGACGTTCTGGTGCGGGTCTAGCATGTCCTCGACGCTGCGGAACTGCGCGCCATGATAGCGATGATTGATCTGCATGCAGCCGAGATCGATCAGCGTCTTGCCCTCGCGGCGGGCATTCTCGAACGTCGCCAGCGCTTCGCCCCTGCTGCGCGGAAAAACAGCCTTTCCTTCTACATTCAAAGCATTGGGCTGAAGGCTGCCCTTCTTTCCCGTTTCGGTCAGGCCGACCGCGTAAAGGATACCGGCCGGCACGCCATAGCGATCGGCGGCGCGCAGGATTTCCGGCTCGCAAGGATTGGGCGCGGCTTTGGCGACGGTCGCGGCCAGACTAGATATAGATATCGTCGCCAGCGCGCTCGCGAAGAGGCGAAGCAGCGCGGCCGAATTCCTGTGCGCCATTGCCGTTGTTCCTTCCCGGTTGCCGATCGCCGCCGGCGCTGTTGCCGCCCGAGTTCCCGGGCTGGAACGAAGGCTGTTCGCGGCCCGTGGACATCGGCGGCGCGCCGCTCGCTTCGACGCGACCGGCCGAATGGACCGCTATCGAGGGTTGCATGATGGTGACGTGATCGACGTCGAAACCAAGACTGCGGAGCGACTTGACGATGGCGTCGCTGTCGGCGGTCAGACGGCGGTACGCCTCGTGCGTTTCCGGCTTCATCTCGATCGAAAGTTGCTCTCCGGAAAGACGCAGGCTGGCGGTGACCGTGCCGAGGTCAGCCGGGTGGAGTTCGATCTTCAGGACATGTGTCGAAACGGCAACAGAGTTGGTCGCGTGCGAGCCGATCGGGCCGCTCGAGTAGGCCTGCTGAACGCCGCTGTCCGAGGCGATCGCCTCGGCCAGCGCCGATACCGTCTGGCCGAAGGCGTTTTGGGCCGGCGCGGGGAAGCTCTGCTGGCTGACCACATCCAGGCGCCCGGCGGCAGAGGATGGCTTGGCTTGATTGTTCGATGCGAGGGCTTGCGCCGTTTGCGCGGTCTTCTGGGCGGCCGCCGGACGCCAGCCTTGCGGCGTCGTTGCGTCGGTTGCGGCTCCTTGCGTTCCAGACAGGATGTCGTCCTTGCGGATCGACATGTCCGGGCCCGGACCAGCGCCGGCCGGTTTCTGTCCGAAATCGGGCCCGGGCTTCTCGGTCGCCATCGTCGCGCGACCGGATCGCGGCAACGGCTCGCTGCCTTCGGAAGCGTCGGCCAACATGCGTTTGCCTTGACGGATCGCCAGCTGCGAAGACGCGGCCTGACCGATCGAGGGCTGGGTTCCTGCCTCTCCCTCGACAGAAGATCCACCGCGCTCGGCATTTGTCGACGTTGCGAAGTGGCGGATGTCGCCCAGCGCCATCAGCAGGGGCAAACCGTCCTGAAGCGGAGCGCTATCTGACGATTGCGCCGCCGCATCGGCATCGTCCGTGGCCTTTGCATGGTCAGCCTCGGCGCCATTCTTCGCGCCCTTTCCGGCCGCTGGCTTCGGCGCGGCAGTCTTGTTCTGGCCATCCTCATCGGGTCGTGGCTTGGGCGAACCGGCGAGGGCGCGCCGCGCCGGCTGCGCATCGGAAGACACAGGTTCGGCGGGATGCTTTGCCTGCCGCGCCGATTGTTCGGCGCCATACACCATCTCGCCAAAATTCGCGCCGTTTTCCTTGCCGTCGGCAGGATGCTGCCGCGATTGGACCTGGGCGGATGCAAGTCCCGGCGTGGCCTGGCTCACGCTGTTCATTTGGGCGCTGGTCATTTGGGAGCGGCTCCGAGTAGCTGGTCGATCTGGTCGAGCTGGCGGCGCGCTTTGAGCATCGCGGCATCGGTGGGATCGTGCGGATCGAGGCTTGCTGCGGCCGCCGGCGTGGATGCAGGCGGCACGGATGGCGTTTCGGGCTGCGCAGGAGCGGAGGCTTGAGCCTCGGCCGCGGCCTGAGCCGTCGTCGGCGGAGCCGGCGGCGCGGACGTTGCGGCCGGCGCGTCCGCCGGCTTGACCGGGGCCGGCTGCTCGGCCATCGCGCCTTCCACCGGGGGCAACCCTTCGGCGTCGGCCTGGCTCGCAGCCTCGGTTTCAGCGGGTTTCGCGGCATCGCTTTTGGCCGGACCGGCCTCCGTCTCATTCATGGCGGCCGCACGCACAGGAGCGACGACCTCGCCGGCAACGGCCTGTGCCGCATCGAGCAAAGCGCGGTCGCTCTCCGAAAGCTTGCCGCGATCAATCGTGCCGAGCCTCGCGCGCACATCGTCGATCGTGGCCGATGTCACCGTGGATAGGCTCGAATAGAGCACTGCGCGCGGGTCGTCCTGATTGCCTTTGCCGTTGCGGCCCTGCTCGGCCCGGGCCGAGGCGAAGGCGGAGAGGTCGCTCAGCCCGTCGATCGCGGCGCGGCGCGCGATGCGCAGATAAATCACCTTCTCGCGCTCGGGGTCCATCATCGAGGTGATGTCTGCGAGCTTGTGTTGGCTGATCGACATGTGCAGCGCAATCACACCGGAGACGAAGGAATCGGCGAACTGGCTGGCATAGGGGGAATAGAGATAGCCGGCGACATATTGCGTCGAGGCAAGCGCGAAGCGCGCGGCGTCGCCTTGTGTCGCTGCGAGGCCGACCGAGCGGCGAAGCGCTGCCTCCTCGACCAGTGTGCCGGGGCTGAGCAGGCGGGCCTCGTCCAGCAGCGTCAGCGCCGTTGCGGGTTCATCGGCCGCAAGCAGCGAGCCCTTGACCAACGCCAGGAAGGCGCCGAGGTCGGCGGGCACGCTCATCGGGTCGATCGGCTTCAGGATTTCGATTGCCGCGGCCGGCCTGCCGTTGAGATAGGCGACGACCCCTTTGGCGATGGCGAGGCTTTGCGGGTCGGCCGCCGCGCGCGAAGCCGCCGCCTCCACTGTGACGGGATTGCCGCCGCTCATGCCATAGACGAGCAGAGCGCGGAAATTCTTCGGGTCCTTGAAATCGCCGGCATCGGCGGCGCGAAGCCTGGCATCGGTCATTTCCAGCAGCTTGGCCTGCATTGGCAGCGCCGCATGATCGCCGCCGGCGATGCGGTCCTGGACCAACTGCAGCGAGCGCACCAGCTGATAAGGCTGCAGGCCGTCATCCTGTGCAAAAGCGGCAGCGGGCAATCCTGCGGCGAGCAGCAGCAGCCCGACTGCGCGGCCGATGGCGATCCTGACCCTCATCCGCCGGTCGCCATCAGGATTTCGATGCGGCGGTTGGCGGCGGCCAGCGGATCGGACGCGATCTTGGGCTGGCGGTCGGCGAAGCCCGCGACCTCGGTGATGCGGCTTTCGTCGACGCCGCCGCGCACCAGCATGTAATAGGCGGAGTGGGCGCGGGCGGTGGACAGCCGCCAGTTGTCGTAGGCGCCGCTGCGGAACGGCCGCGCATCGGTATGGCCGCCGATGGTGATGGTGCCCTTCTTCTCGTTGATGATGCGGCCGATCTTCTCCATCGCCAGCACCATCTCGCGGCGCGGCACGGCCGAGCCGATTTCGAACATGCCGAAGTCGAGCTGATCGGTAATCGAGATGACGACGCCCTTGTCGGTTGCCTCGACGGAGACGCCCTCGGCCAGCTTTTCACCGGGCGCAAAGGCCTTGGCCAGTTCCTCCTTGATTTCGGCGGCCGCCTTGAGGGCGGCGCTGCTCGGGACCTTCTTTCCCTTGTCGGAGGCTTGCTCCGGCTCCGCCTTTGCCGGCTCGGCCGTCGCCGCTTCGCCCCCTCCGGCTCCCGGCATCGCAGCATCGGTCGCAGCGGCCTCCGCCTTTTCGGCTTCTGCCTTTTCAGCTTGGGCTTTCTCGCCCTTGATCGCCTTGCCTTCGGCCTTCCCGACTTTCGTGTCGCCGTCCGATCCGGCGACCACCTTGGCACCGGGTTTTTCCGGTGTGGCCAGCGGCTCGAGCGGCGCATCCAACTGCGGCGGTGCCGGCGGAACGGCCTTGACTTTCGGAACATCGGTCTCGGCGACCATCTCGCCGGGCCTGGCCGGATCGCCTTCGATCCTCCTGCGTTCGGCGCTGGCCTCGGCGCCGGGTGTCGCAACCTGCTGCGACCAGAAGTCCGGCGCGAAAGGATCGCGATAGGATTCGCCGCCGGAAGCGCCGGTCGCCGGACCGGCGTTCTGAGCGCCGCCTTCACCCTTGGCGCTGACATTCTGCATCACGCCGGTATCGGTAGCGATCTCCGACAGCACGGCATAGGGATCGGCAAACAAATGCTCGTCAGAGAGATCGGATTTCTGCGAGGCCTCCTTCGTCTGCCTGCGGTCGGAGGAGCCGGCGCCGCCCTTGCCGTCCTCGCCGGCCTTGCTCGCGCCATCCTGCGGATTGTCGGCGGTGAGGCCAACCTTGCTCGGGCCGTCGCCAAGGTCTTCCAGGCCCTTGCGGCTGGAATTGCGATCGATCAGCTCGACCGGGTTGAAATAGCTGGCGACCGCCGCCTTGGTCTGCTCGTTGGCGGCGTTGATCAGCCACATGACGAGAAAGAAGCACATCATGGCGGTCATGAAGTCGGCAAAGGCGATCTTCCAGACGCCGCCATGATGGCCGTCGTCATGACCGTCGTGGTTCCGCTTGACGATGATGATCTCGTGCCTGGCCTCGCCGTGGTCGATGGCGCTCATGATAGGACCTCCGACAGGGAAGCCGACCATTCGGCGATGCGCGTCTCGAAGACGGTTTCATCGATGGTCACGGTCAGGTCGAAGCCGGCGGCCTCGGTGAAATCGAGATTGGCCGCGCGATCTCCAAGCGACGCCTTCAGCGGCTCGAACAGCGACAGCGGCCCGCGCACGCCGATACGCACCGCCTCACTGTCGGCAATCGCGGCGCTTACGGTACGGGCAAGAGCTTCGATCGAGCGCTCCTGCAGATCATCGCTGACCACGCCGCCGATGATACGGGCGACGGTGGCGGCGGTGAGCTCGGCCACGCGCGCTTCCATGGCATCGATCCGTGTCGCGACCGCCGCCCCCAGATCGCCGCCGAAGCTTTTGAGGAACGCCTTTGCCGCATCGTCATTGGCCTGGCGTTCGGCCTCGAGGGCCGCCTCGTGGGCGGCCGCGAGCCGCGCCCCGAGTGCTGCTTCTGCATCGGCCACCGCCTCGGCGATCAGCGCGCCGATGTCGGCCTGCGGTGGCGATATGTCTGGCTTGCGCTCGATGTCAGGCGCTGACGGTACCTGGCCGGCGCGCGGGGCGCGCGAACCGAAATCGGGCAGGAGATCGAAAAGGGCCGCCGAAGCCATGGCTTAACCCGCGGCTTCCGGGGCGGCGGCCCATTTGCGCAGGATCTGGGCGGTGCGTTCCTCGTTGAGGTCGACCATGCGTGCTAGCCGTTCCTGCGGCGCAGGCCTGATCTTCTGGCGCAGGTCGTCGAGCGGAGTGGCGCCCGGCCGGGCGCCCGGCAGCGCGCCGACGGCCGTGTCGGCTGCGATTGCGGCCACCGGCGCGTCGGGGGTCGGCAGCGAGCGCTGGACATCGTCGAAGCTCGGGCCGGCGAGGGCCGCGGGCTTGGCCGACGCCGTCAGCGCGGCCGCCATCGGCCGCAGGCCGAAGAAGGCGACCAGGAACACGACGACGATAAAGGCGCCGGCATTGATCAGCGTGCCGGTGTATGTGCCGATCGAGGCGAGGATGCCCGGCTGGTCAATCGGCTCACCGTCCAGCCCGTCGATGAACTCGACCGCCGAGACATCGATGACGTCGCCGCGCTTCTCCTCAAAGCCAGTGGCGGAGGCCACCATCTTCTGGATATCGGCGACGCGCTTGGCAATCTGCTCGGGGGTGGCGTCCTTGCCGAGGGTGGTCTTCAGCCGATCCTGGTTGACGACGACGGCGATCGACATCTTGGTCACCGAGTAGCCGTTGGAAACGGTAGCGATCTTCTTGGAGTTGATCTCGTAGTTGGTGATCTCCTCCTTGCGGTCGTTCTGCGAGGAGGACTGCGGCCCTTCAGTCGTGGTCGTCTGCGTCTCGGGCAGGTTCTGCTCGACGCTCGTCGGGTTCGAGGCCTGCTTCTGGTTGCTGGCCTCGTTGGTGCGCACCGACTGCACCGAACGCTCGACGCGGGATTCGGGATCGAAGATCGTTTCTTCGGTCTGGCGGGTGTCGGTATTGACGTCGGCCTTGACGCTGGCGCGGAAATTGTCGGGGCCGAGATAAGGCGTCAGCGCGCGGCGGATGTTGTCGCCGATCTGCGCCTCGACCGTCTGCTCGACGCCGAGCGTGCGGGCCGCGCTTGTGTTGGAAGTGTCGTCGCCGGCGGCGAGCAGATTGCCGTTGGAATCGAGCACGGTCACCTTGTCGGCCGACAGGCCGGGAACCGCTGCGGCGACGAGGTGGCGGATCGACTGGGCGCTCTTTTCGGCATCGACGCCGGCATAACGGATGACCACCGAGGCCGAGGGCTGCTGCTCGTCGCGGCGGAAATTGGCGCGCTCGGACATGACGATGTGTACGCGCGCCGCCTTGACGCCGGCGATCGACTGGATGGTGCGCGCGATCTCGCCTTCCAGCGCACGCACGCGGGTGATCTGCTGCATGAACGAGGTGAGGCCGAGCGAGCCGACATTGTCGAACAGCTCGTAGCCAGCGTTGGCGCTGGTCGGCAGGCCCTTTTCGGCCAGCAGCATGCGCGCCTGCGCGGTGGTGCCGGCCGGCACCAGCACCGATGTTCCGTCGGCGCCGACATCGAAGCCGATGCCGGCCTCGCCCAGCACCAGGCCGATCTGGTTCACGTCGCTGCGGTCGAGCCCGACATAGAGCGTCTCGTAGGCCGGACGGTTGAGATAGACCGAGCCGACGCCGATGACGGCCATGACCAGCGCGGCGATGCCGCCCATGAGAGCGAGACGCCTGACGCCGAAGCCGCGGAGGTTCGCGATGAGGCTCTGGATCTGTTCCGGCACGATTCAACCGCTCCCAGCATGACTTTCCGCCGGAAGACTAGACCGCGAAGCTTGTGCGAGGATGATAGCGCATGCGGCCATCGAGGCCCGAACGGCCCGGAGGCAGCAGTCCGACGCGCAAGAAAAAGGCCGCGCCCGAGACGCGGCCTTGCGATGGAGGGGTTGCCTCAGCGGAAATATCAGCTCTTGAACAAGGCCAGGATCGACTGCGAGTTGCCGTTGGCGATCGACAGCGCCTGGATGCCGAGCTGCTGTTGCACCTGGAGCGCCTGCAGGCGGGTCGATTCCTTGTTCATGTCGGCATCGACGAGGGCACCGACGCCCTTGTCGATCGAATCGGACAGGTTCGACAGGAAGCTCTGCTGGGTGTCGATGCGCGACTTGGCGGCGCCAAGGTAGGCAGCGCCGGTGGAGAGCTTGGCAAGCGCGGTTTCAACGCTGTCGAGCGCGGTGTCGACGGCGGTGTCGGAAACGGCCGCGGCACTTGGATCGAAGAAGGTCGTCGCAAGCAGCCCGCCGACGATGCCGCCCGTGCCGGCGGTGTCGAGAACCTGCGTGTCGGTCGCTGCCACGTCGATGGTGTCGATGGAGACGGTCGTGCCGGTGCGGTTGTACGAAGCCACGACATGCAGATCCGAGGCGGCCGTGCCGTCATTCTGCAGCAGGTTCGAACCGGCATAGCTGGCATTGGTGACCGACGACCTGATCTGGTCCTGGATGGCCTTGATTTCGGTCGCGATCTTCTGCTGGTTGTCCTGACTGGCGCCACGCGCGGTGACCAGCTTGGCCTTGATCGCGTCGACCTGGTCCTTGATGTCGGTGATGGCGGTGTAAGCTGTGTCGACCTTGCCGGCGCCGAGGCCGAGCGCGTCCTGGACGGCCGAGAGCGCCTTGTTGTCGGACCGCATCGAGGTGGCGATCGACCAGTAGGCGGCGTTGTCGGAAGCGGTGGCGACACGGTAGCCGGTCGAGATGCGGCCCTGCGTCGTCTCAAGCGCCTTGTTGGTGGCGTTGAGGCTCTGCAGCGCGGTGAGCGCGGCGGCGTTGGTCATGATGCTTGCCAAGATACACCCCTTCTCAAAGCAGGCATGCCTCGCGCATGCCGGTCAACTCTCTGGCGGGGGCGGTCATGCCTGTCGACCGTCGTCGGCCCGTCATAGCGATTGGTTAACCATAGCTAGCGCGTCACAGTTAACGGCGCGTTAAAAGCCAGCCTTGAAACCGCGGTGCGGTAATATTTCTCGAGGGAAGAGGCGCGCCTCGGAGGGGCAGCAGCATCAAAAATGAAAATCGGGCCGCGCTGGTGGCGCGACCCGACAAAGATGCCTGAAGTTCGCTGGGCGATCAGCCGCGGAAGAGCGACAGGATCTGCTGAGAGTTGCCGTTGGCGATCGACAGCGCCTGGATGCCGAGCTGCTGCTGCACCTGGAGGGCCTGCAGGCGGGTCGATTCCTTGTTCATGTCGGCGTCGACCAGAGCGCCGACGCCCTTGTCGATCGAGTCCGACAGGTTCGACAGGAAGCTCTGCTGGGTATCGATGCGCGACTTTGCGGCACCGAGCGAGGCGGCGCCGGTGGACAGCTTGCCGAGCGCCGTTTCAACGGTGCCGAGCGCGGTGTCGATAGCGGTGTCGGCGACGGCGGCGGAGCTCGGATCGAAGAAGGTCGTCGCAAGCAGACCGCCGACGATGCCGCCGGTGCCCGCCGTGTCGAGGACCTGCGTGTCGGCAGAGGCCACCTTGATGGTGTCGATGGTGACGGTCGAGCCGGTGCGGTTGTACGAAGCAACGATGTTCAGATCGGAAGCAGCCGTGCCGTCGTTCTGCAGCAGGTTCGAGCCGGCGAAGTTGGCGTTGGTGACCGACGACTTGATCTGATCCTGGATGGCCTTGATTTCGGTCGCGATCTTCTGCTGGTCTTCCTGGCTGGCGCCGCGGGCGGTAACCAGCTTGGTCTTGATCAGGTCCACCTGATCCTTGACGTCGTTGATGGCGGTGTAGGCGGTGTCGACCTTGCCGGCGCCGAGGCCGAGCGAGTCCTGAACGGCCGAGAGCGCCTTGTTGTCCGACTTCATCGAGGTGGCGATCGACCAGTAAGCGGCGTTGTCGCTGGCGGTGGCGACACGGTAACCGGTCGAAATGCGGGACTGGGTGGTCTCGAGCTGCTTGTTGGTGTTGTTCAAGCTCTGCAGCGCGGTCAGCGCAGCGGAATTGGTCATGATACTGGACATGATACTCGTACCTTGGTTTTTACACGGATTTTTTTGACATACCGGCTTGTCCGGTATGACGGTGCGGCATCATGCCAATGATCGCTGAGACCCGATCACCCGCCATCTGGAGCGGACTATGCGGGCAACTTCCTACCAAACGGCTAAACTGGACGGTTAATCCAAAATAATTCGCGCGGGCTTTAGCAGGCGAAGCCTTAAGTGTCGTCCTCGAGCCCGGCGGGGCGGTCAGGTAAAGGATCGCACCAGGCTGCCGACCAGAAGGTTCCAGCCGTCGATCAGCACGAAAAACAGGATCTTGAACGGCAGGGAAACCACCGTCGGCGGCAGCATCATCATGCCCATCGCCATGGTCACGGTGGCGACGATGAGATCGATCACCAGGAACGGCAGCACGATCAGAAAACCGATCTCGAAGCCGCGCCTGATTTCCGAGATCATGAAGGCGGGCACCAGAATGCGCAGGTCCACGGTGTCACGCGAGACAGTCTGGCCGCGCTCGCGGGCGAGATCGGCAAAAAGATCGAAATCCTTGTCGCGCACATTGTGCAGCATGAAGCTGCGGAACGGATCCGAGATCTTCTCGAAGGCCTCGGCCTGGGTGATCTGGTTGTCCATCAGCGGCTTGACGCCGGTGTTCCAAGCCTGGTCGAAGGTCGGCGCCATGACATAGAAGGTCATGAACAGCGACAGCGAGATCAGGATCAGGTTGGCCGGCGTCGACTGCAGGCCGATGCCGGCGCGCAGAATCGAGAAGGCGATGACGAAGCGGGTGAAGCTCGTCACCATGATCAGCAGGCCCGGCGCCACCGAAAGCACGGTGAGCAGCCCGAACATCTGGATGAGATAACCGACCGTGGTGCCGTCGGCCTTGCCTATGCCGCCGAGATCGAGCTGCTGGGCCGCGGCGACAGAGGTGGTGACGACGATGAGCGCCGTGGCGATGAGGAACTTTCTCATTCGAGCAGCATCGTCCTGATGAGAACCTGTTTGACGTGGCCGCCGCTGCGCAGCGCCGCACGCTCGTCGAGATCGGCCTTGAGATGCTGGTAGCCGCTGGCGCCTTCGATCTGATGCATCTTCAGCGTGCGCACGAACGCCAGCAGGTCCTGATGGATCTGCTCGGTCATTTCCTGCGGCTGCGGCGCGTCGTAGAGCACCGATGCCTCCAGCCTTATCCAGATTTCGCTAGGTGCGGCGAGATTGGTGGTGATCGGCGCCAGTTGGACCACCGTCGGTCCGGCGATCTGTTTGCCCACTTCGGCCGACTTCTCCGGGTTGCCGGCGTTCTCAGGTGCGGCAGGAACAGGCGCCGGGGCTTCTCCCTGCTTGAGATAGCCGCCCGAGAACCAGCCCATGCCGACGGCCGCGCCCGTCATGGCCAAGAGCATGGCGAGCTGGACCACAAGGGAAGGTCCCTTCTTGGACTGAGCCTGCTCGACGTTTGCCACGACAGCGATCTCCCCGCCTAGAAAGGAAGAACCTGGTCGAGGATCTGCTGACCGTAGGCCGGCTGCTGGACCTCGCTCACGCGGCCGCGTCCGCCATAGGAGATACGTGCCTCGGCGATGCGCTCGTAGGGGATGGTGTTTTCGGCGCCGATATCGGAGGGACGCACCATGCCAGCGATGGTGAGGACCCGAAGTTCGTAATTGACGCGCACTTCCTGCGAGCCCCTGATCATCAGATTGCCGTTGGGCAGCACTTCGGTGACGACGGCGGCGACATTGAGCTCGAGATTCTCCGAGCGATTGATCTCGCCGTCGGCGTTGGTCTCGGTGCTGGAGCTCAAGCCGGCATCGCCCTTGCCGCTGGTGCTCTTGCCGTCCCAACCGAGCGTCACGTCGTAGCCGAGCTTGCGCGCGGCGGTGCGGCTGCGGTCGTTCTTGTTCTTGAAATTGGCCTTGTCGTTGAGCTTGATGTTGACGGTCAGGATATCGCCCTCGCGTAGCGCCCGCGGATCGGTGAAAAGCCTGCTCTGGCGATCATCCCAAAGCGAGAATTTCTTGACGGGTCTCGCCGGCGGCTCCGGATAGGAGTAGGGGGCAGCGCCGCCATTGCCGATGCCGGAGCCGACCGGTGAGAGCGCAGGCTCCCGGCCGACTTCCTTGAGGTCGGTGCCGCAGCCGGACAGTGCCGCGACCGCGACAAGGACGAGCAATTTCAACTTCATGACGGATCAACCCTTCGCGCCGCGCTGGCCATGATGCCGGTGAGCGTCGCCGCCGCCTTCTGGTCCATTTCGTTGAGGATGACGCCGGCCTTGCGCGCATCGAGCTTCATCAGGATGGCCGCAGCGAGCTCGGCGTTGACCATTGCCAGGCGCTCGGCCGCGGCGTCTGGCTTCATGCCGGCATAGATCTTGACGACGCTCTCTTCGGCGCGCGCCAGGAATACCTCGCGTCGCTTCAGCCACTGCTCGTACTCGGCGCGTTTTGTCTCCAGCGCTTTCATGCGCTCGTCGATGCCTGCCTGGAGCTGCTTCAGCTCCTCGGCCTGCAACGCGTAGCGGCGGTCGCGAGCCGCATCGGCGATGTTGGAGCAGAAGCGCTGGATCTCGCTCTCGTCCGGCGCCTTCCCGCGCGCGAGCTCAGCCGGCTGGGCCGGGGCCTGTCCGCCGGGCAGCACCTGGCGGACTTCTTCCGCGCGACCCGGAGTGCCGCCCATAAGCGCAGCGATCGCGACAGCGGCTATCAGCTTCATGGTCGTATGAAGTCTCGGGCGACGATGCGGGTTTGAGGAGAAGAGCTCCATCATCGGCATGCCTATTGGAGAACCAGGTCGGCCTGCAGGGCGCCGGCCGACTTGATGCCTTGCAGGATGGCGATGATGCCGTCGGGCTTCACGCCGAGACGGTTGAGACCGGAAACGAGCGTTTCAAGGTCGGGGCCGTCGAGCACGGCGACGCGGGCGTCGGGTCGCGAGGCCTCGATGGCGGTGAAGGGCTCGACCGCCGTCTCGCCCTTGGAGAAGGGCTCCGGCTGAACCACTTTCGGCGCCTCGGTGATGCGCACGGTGAGAGTGCCGTGGCTGATGGCGACGCGCGAGATCTTGACGTTGTTGCCGATGACGATGGTGCCGGTGCGCTCGTCGATGACGACGCGGGCAGGCGCATCCGACTCGACGACCAGGTTTTCGATCTCGGCATAAAAGCGCGCGGCCGATACGTTCTTCGGCCGTCTGATCTGCACGGTGCGGGCATCGCGCTCGGCCGCAACGCGCATGCCGAAGCGCTGCGAGGTGTAGTCGTTGATGGCGTCTGCGATGCGGATGGCGGTCGAGAAATCGGGATTGCGCAATTGCAGCGTCAGCACGCCCTGGTCGTCGAACTCGGCGGGCACCGAGCGCTCGACGATGGCGCCGTTCGGCACGCGGCCGGCGGTGGGCACGCCTTGCGTCAGCTGCTCGGCCTGGCCCTGGGCGGTGAAACCGCCCACGATCACCGAGCCCTGGCCGACGGCGTAGATCTCGCCGTCCGCGGCCTTGAGCGGCGTCATCACCAGCGTGCCGCCAGCAAGCGAGGTGGCATCTCCCATCGAGGAGACGTCGATGTCGATGCGCGCGCCCGACTGGACGAAGGGCGGCATGTTGGCGGTGACGATGACGGCGGCGACGTTCTTGGCGCGCGCGCTGCCACCTTCGGTGGCGATGCCGAGGTTCTCCAGCATGGCGCGGATCGACTGTTCGGTGAACGGCGAGTTGCGCAGGCTGTCGCCGGTTCCCGCCAGGCCGATGACCAGGCCGTAGCCGACGAGCTGGTTGTCGCGCGCGCTCTGCAGCTGGGCAATGTCCTTGATGCGCGCGGCGACCTGGCCGGGCGGCAGCGTGCTCGGTCCCGTCGAGACGCGGAACATGCGGGTGGTGGTGGCCGGATCGTATTCCGGATCGTCGTAAACGCCGCCATTTTTCTGCGCAAGTTCGCGCTTGGCCTTGGACGTGAGCCCATCGGCCAATGCGGGCTGAAGACCGATCGCGGCGCTCAGCAGAAGGGCAAAGATGCGCCTCACGATGCGCCGACCCGAATCGTGCCGTCGGCCATTACTGTGCCGGAAATGATCTTGCCGCTGTCGACATTGCGAATTTTGATGAGGTCGCCGGCGGCGCCCGGCTGCAGCGTGACGCCGGCGGCCGAGATGGTCAGTGCTCCGGCGGTGAAATAGACCTGCACCGAGGCACCCTGCTCGACCAGCCAGGCATCGCGGATCGCGGCCGCCGGAATGTAGCGGCCGGGCACGAGGGTGCGCTTGGCGACCTTGCCCTGAAGTTCCTCGGAGCGCGTCGCCATTCCGTCCGGCTTGTGCTTGCCCGGGACAAGCGTCACCTGCTTCAGCGCCGCAAGCTCGATCGTCTCGCCGGGATAGATGACCCGGTTGGGGATCAGCACGGCTTCGCCGACCGCTTGATTGGCGGCGAGCTGGTTGGCCGACTCCCCGGATCGCAAGGGAGATGGGCCCGTCTCTTGCGCAAGCGCCGGCACGCCGACGACCACCAGCGCAAGGGCCAGCACGGCGCGACGAAAAGCAGGGCAGGAAGCCGGCATGGCCATCGTCGGTTACCTGATGTTCTTTGAGACCACCGAGGCCATGTCGTCAGCGGCCTGGATGACCTTCGAGTTCATTTCATAGGCGCGCTGCGCCGAGATCAGCTCGGTGATTTCCTTGACCGGATCGACGTTGGAGGACTCCAGATAGCCCTGCTCGATGGTGGCGAAGCCCGGATCGCCTGGAACGCCGACATTGGCCGGGCCAGAGGCCGCCGTCTCCTGGAACAGATTGTCGCCGAGCGGCGCCAGGCCCGCCTCATTGGCGAAGTTGGCGATCTGAAGCTGGCCGAGAAGCTGAAGGTCGGTCTGGCCGTCGATACGGGCAAAGACCTGGCCGGTCTTGTTGACGATGACCTCGACCGCGTCGGTCGGCACGGTGATCGCCGGAATGACGGTGGCGCCGTCGGCGGTGACCAGCTGCCCGGTGGCATTGGTGTTGAAGGCACCGGCGCGGGAGTAGAGCGTGCTGCCGTCGGCGCCCTCGATCTGGAACCAGCCGCGGCCGGTCAGCGCCAGGTCGAAGCTGTTGCCCGTGCTGGTCAGCTCGCCCTGTGTATGGACATTGCGCACGGCCGTCGTCTTGACGCCGAGGCCGATCGAAACGCCCTCGGGCACAAGCGAGGTGTTGGAGCGGTTGGGCACCCCTTGGGTGCGATCGACCTGGTAGAGCAGGTCGGAGAATTCGGCGCGCGCCCGCTTGTAGCCGGTGGTGTTGATGTTGGCGATGTTGTTGGCGATGACTTCCAGATTGGTTTGCTGGGCGTTCATGCCGGTCGCGGCGATGGCAAGGGCTTTCATGACGCGGTCCTAGATACTCATGCGGCTGATTTCGAGATAGGCCGAGACGACCTTGTCGCGGATGGCGATCGTCGTCTGCAGGGCCTGCTGGGCGCTCAGCACCGCATCGGCCACTTGGCGGGTGTCGGCGTCGCCTTTGAGCGCCTGGATCGACATCTGCTCGGCGTTCTGCAGCGTGTTGACGGTCTTGTTCGCAGCCTGGCTGAGAGCCTCCGCAAAGCTGCTGCCGACGCCTTCGCCTGCTTTGGTGCCGACACCGCCCTGAAGCAGGCCCGGCGAGGCGGCCTCCGTGCCGTCGATTGCCGGTTTGAACTGTAGTGCCCCGATACCGCCGATCATTACTGGTTCCTCATCAGGTCGATGGTCATGGAAATCAGATCGCGAGCCTGCTTGATGACCTGCAGGTTGGCCTCATAGGAGCGGTTGGCCTCGCTCATGTCGGCCATTTCGACCAGCACGTTGACGTTGGGCATCTTCACGTACCCTTTTGCGTCGGCGGCCTCGTTGCCGGGCTGGAACTCGATCGGGAAGTCCGACGGGTCGCGCGCGATCGAGCTCACCTCGACCAGCGAACCACCGCTCGTCCGGTCGAGCTCGGACTGGAAGCTGATCGTCTTGCGGCGATAGGGATCGGCGCCAGGCGTGTTGCCCGTCGATTGCGCATTGGCGAGGTTCTCCGACACCACACGCAGACGCTCCGACTGGGCGCCAAGGCCGGATGCCGCGACTTTAAGGGCTGCGGTCAGGGCGTCCATGGTCAGCTCTTCACCACCATCGTCATCATCGAGTGGAAGGCTTTGACGATCGCCGTGTTGAGCTCGAAGGAGCGGCGAACTTCGCCGGCCTTCATCAACTCGTCCTCGAGCACCACCGTGTTCTTCGACGGCATTATCGAGCCCGTGACATCCTCCGGCTTGAGATTGAAGCCGGCATTGGTCCCCTCGGGGCCCAAATGGCCGGTCTGGGTGGCCGCCAGCGTCACCGCAGTCCGGTCGAGGACCTTTTCGAACGGTTCGACGTCGTTTGCCGTGTAGCCCGGCGTGTTGGCATTGGCGATGTTGGATGCGATCGCCGACTGGCGCACGGCTAGCCATTGCGACTGCCGGGTGGCGAGGTCAAAGAGGTTGACGGGTTCCATGGGACTCTCCGGGCGAGTACGCACAAGACTAGGCCGCCAGTCTTGCGCGGACCTTGCGCGGAGCGAGCCCGCGGCCCGTTACGAGGCCATTACCTGGAAAGCTGGATCACCTTGTTGGCATCGGTGACGATCACCCACTTGCCACCGCGCTGCTCGATCGCGGCGACGCGGCTGGAGTCCGGCAGGACGGAGCCGCGCTGGACGATCCACAGGCCGGTGTCGTCCTCGATCATTGCGCGGCCATTGGCGACATGCACCATCCTGAATTCCGCCGCGGCCGCAGGGAACGGCTGGTCGCCAGGCGCCGGCGGGGGTTCGTCCTGCACCGTTCCAGTGGCAAGGAGGTCGATATCGGCGTTGGGAACGTCCTTGGCCGTCAGCGGTCCGCTGCGTTCGGCCGCGACGCCGCCGCCCTCGCGTCCGGAATTGCTGCCGCTGCCGCCGAACTTGATGGTCTGGACGCCGAACTGCTCCTGATTGAAAAAGATATACCAGGGAAACAGCGCGCAGATCAGGCCGAGCGTGATGCCGAGCGCTGCGACGACGAAATCGCTGCGCCGGTCCGCTTTCCTGTTGGCCAGGCGGGGGAACTGGGCCGGCGGCGGCTGCGGCCGCTCCACCTTTTTCGGGAACAGGCCGTTGATGAGCGAGTCGCGGCTGGCGTCGGCCTCCTCGGCGGCCTTGGCCTCGGCAATCATCTCACGCAGCATGCGCTCGGTCTGTTGCAGGTCAGTCTCCTTGATCGCCATTCTGCTTCCCCTTGAGATGGCGGGCGAGATCGGTGAACGGATCGGCCGATGCGCGGTCCCTCGGCGACTGCGTGAGCGCCTCGTAGATCAGCGGCACCTGGCGCACGGCGATGTCGAGCTCGGCGTCGGCGCCCCCCTGATAGGCGCCGAGCAGACGGATGTCGCGCGTGTCCTCGAAGCGCGCGATCATCGCTTTCAGCCTTGTCACCAGCATGCGCTGCTCGGCGCTCCAGGCCTTGTCGGCGAGACGTGAGATCGACGACAGCGGATTGACCGGCGGGTAGCGTCCCTGCTCGGCGATCGCGCGGTCGAGCACGACGTGGCCATCGAGGATGCCGCGCACCGAATCGGCCACCGGATCGTTGTGGTCGTCGCCGTCCACCAGCACCGAGATGATGGCGGTGATCGAGCCTTTGCCCTCGGCGCCTGGTCCGGCGCGCTCGAGCAGCTTCGGCAGATCGGTGAAGACCGATGCCGGGTAGCCGCGCGCGACCGGCGGCTCGCCGGTGCCCGTCGCCACCTCGCGCAGCGCATGGGCAAAGCGGGTGATCGAATCCAGCACCAGGAGCACGCGATGGCCCTGGTCGCGGAAATGCTCGGCCACGCGCATGGCTGTGTCGGGCGCGCGCCGGCGCATCATGGCGCTCTCGTCGCTGGTGGCGACGACCGCGACGGTCTTGGCCATGCTGTCGGCGCCGATGGTGTCCTCGAGGAATTCGCGTACCTCGCGGCCGCGCTCGCCGATCAGCGCCACGACCACCGTGTCGAAGGCCTCGGCACCTGCGAGCATGGCAAGCAGCGTCGACTTGCCGACGCCGGAGCCGGCGAAAATGCCGAGCCGCTGGCCGAAGCAGAGCGGCGTGAAGATGTCGATCACCCGCACTCCGGTCAGGAAGCCGGTGCCGACCCGCTGCCGCGACATGGCGCCGGGCGTCAATGTGTCGGCGCTGCCGGCGGCATTCGGCCTGACCAGCGGCGGGCCGCCGTCGATGACGCGAGTCAAAGCATCGATGGCGCGCCCGCGCCAGGAAACATCCGGCGCGACCGCGAGTGGGCCGCGCCGGAAAACGGTGTCGCCGATGCCGGCATCGGCGTGGCGCTCGAACGGCGCGACCACCACCTCGTCGCGGCCTATCCTGACGATCTCGCCGCGGCGCGTGCCGGTCTTGCCGCGCTGCTCGACGATGTCGCCGAGCCTGGCAATGTCCGAAAGGCCGCGCACCTTGTAGTGAGTGGGCGAGATCTCGACGACGCGGCCGCCGCGGCTGAGCAGCGTTTCCGGGTTGTCGAACCGCCGCCAGATGCGTTCGAGCGCGGCCAGCCGATCCGTGGGACCGGCGTCTGCAAGCTTCTCAGGCGCGCGGAGCAGGGACGAGCCGTTCGCCATCCCGTTACTTGTCGCCGAGCGTCTTGATCGCATCGTCGGTGGACGAAGCACTCTGCCGGATCAGCGCAGCCGTATTCTCGAAGGCGCGCTGCACCTGGATCAGCCGGGTCATCTCCAGCACCGGATTGACGTTGGATTCCTCGAGAAACCCTTGAGCTACGCCGACATCGGAGCGGTCGGTGACCGGTTCCGGGGTCCGCGCGGGAACGATGCCCGAATTGCCGTAGCGGACGAAATTGGCGCCGGGATCGAAATCGTAGAGGCCGATGGCGCCGACGAGCTGGTCGTTTTGGCGCAGCGAGCCATCGGCGCCGGCCTTCGGCGGACCGTTGCGCGGATCGAGCTGGATCGGGGCGCCGCCGCTGTCCAGCACCGGATAGCCTTCGATCGACATCAGCTCGCCGTTCTCGTTCATGGAGAAACGGCCGTCGCGGGTCATCACCGTGCCGGCCGGCGTCTCGATGGCGAACCAGGCGTCGCCTTGGATGGCGAAATCGAAAGGATTGCCGGTTTCGGTCAGCGAGCCGTGCGCGCTGGAAAGATAGGTCTTGCCGGAGGATGCGAAGGATACCGACTTCGGCCCGGTGCCGGAGACCACGTCCTCGAATTTCACGCCGGTGGCGCGAAAGCCGATGGTCGAAGCGTTGGCGACATTGTCGGCGATGGTGTCGAGACGGCGTTCGAGCGCAATCTGCGAAGATAGGGCGACGTAGAGACTGTCCTGCATGGTGTTCTCAGAACTTCAGCTTCTGCATGGCCATCATCAGATCGGTCGAGATGCCGACCGTGGTCGGCTGCGCGAACAGCACGCTGACCGAGGTCACGGCAGTGGTCGTCGGGTTGTTGATCTCCCACAGGCTGGTGAAGCGGGTAAGGAAGGTGTTCAGCTTGTCGGGATCCTTGAAGTCGGCGATATCGAGCTTCTGCTCGAACATCTGCGCCTGCTTGTCGATGTCGGCCGACGCGATGGAGTCGGGCAGGCCGAGAGCCGTGCGCACCAGGCTAGAAAGGGCCGTGTCGGCGAGCACGTCATACCAGCTGTTGATGTCAGGCGCCTTACGCTGGAAATAGAGCGCCAGCCGCACGCCCTGATTGGTCTCGCCGGCATTCTCCTCCAGCGTCTGGCGCATGTATTTGTCGACCGCGCCTTGCTGGGCGGAGGGATAGAGCGTGGCGGTCGAGCCGTAAGCCGCAAAGTTGAACGCTTTGACGAAGTCGGCGTAACGTTTGTCGCTCAGCTTGTTGGCGAAGCTGTCGGAGTCGGACACGCCTTCCTTGAGCGCCTTGACCATGAAGGCCTTGGCATAGGCCATGTCTTCCAGCCCGTACGCCTTCATCGCGTAGTTGAACAGCCGAGTGTTGTTGACGAAATCGTCGATGCTTTTGACGTTGCCGATATTGGCCAAATAGTAGTCGGTGTCACGCTTCACGACGGGCTGCGACTCGACCTGGTCGATTGCCTTTGGGATGTCCTTGGCGATGAGCTGATAGCTCGTATAGGTGTTCAACATCTGCGCCTCCGGCCGAAGCTTTCCGGTGACGATAGCGATGCTTCCTTGTGCGAGGCTGAATCGGTTTCCGCATCGCGATTCAAGCCTCACACAAGGCACGAGGGCTATCCCTGATCCCCGACGTGACATGCGGAAGGACCTGTCGTGGGTATTCTGATCGGACTTGTGGTGACGCTTGGCTGCGTGCTCGGTGGCTTCATGGCCATGGGTGGGCATCTGCATGTGCTGATCCAGCCTTGGGAAGCGGTGGTCATCTGCGGCGCAGCGCTCGGCACTTTCCTCGTCGCCAATCCGATGAAGACGGTCAAGGACACCGGCAAGGGCATTCTCGAGGCCTTCAAGCAGGCCGTGCCGAAGGAGCGCGACTATCTCGAAACGCTTGGCGTCCTGCACAGCCTGATGCGCGAGTTGCGGTCGAAGTCGCGCAGCGAGGTCGAGGCGCATATCGACAATCCGGAAGAGTCGGCAATCTTCCAGGCGTTCCCGACCGTGCTCAAGAACCACGACCTGACGCATTTTATCTGCGACTATTGCCGCATCATCATCATCGGCAATGCGCGCTCGCACGAGATCGAGGCGCTGATGGATGAGGAGATCCAGACGATCCGCACCGACAAGCTGAAGGCCTATCACGCGATGGTCGCGGTCGGCGACGGCCTGCCGGCGCTCGGCATCGTCGCGGCCGTGCTCGGCGTGGTGAAGGCGATGGGCGCGCTCGACCAATCGCCGGAAATTCTCGGCGGGCTGATTGGTGCTGCGCTCGTCGGAACCTTCCTCGGCATCTTCCTGTCCTATGCCGTGGTCGGTCCGGTCGCCACCAAGATCAAGACGGTGCGCGAGAAGAAGAACCGCCTGTACATCATCGTCAAGCAGACGCTGCTCGCTTACATGAACGGCGCCTTGCCGCAGGTCGCGATCGAGTTCGGCCGCAAGACCATTTCGTCCTATGAGCGTCCTACTATCGATGCCGTCGAGCAGAGCACGATGAACACCGGCACCGCCGAGAAGAAGGCGGCCTGAGCATGCAGAACTTCAGCCGGGGCCGCTTGCCGTCATGACCAGTCCGGCAAGTCCGTCGCAAACCCGGGCTCTCATCATCGAGCGTCTCGTCGGCGACAGCGGCGAGGCCGCGCAGGTGATCGGCGTCGGCCGCGGCATGGCCGAGCGCTCGCTCCCGCTACTGCAGAAAGCCCTTTCCGCAGAGCTGGGCGCGCCGGTCACCGTCGACCTGCAGGCGGTCGAAGTGGGACGTGTCCCCGATGCGCGTATGCGCGCGGGCGAAACCTTCGCCATGACCATCGTTCCGTCGCCGACGTCGGCCGACGCCATGACGCTCGTCATGGACGCGCCGGCGATCGCCGTCATGGTCCAGGCGCTGTTCGGCGGCGACCCGGATCAGCCGGTGGCGCCGATCGAGCGCGACCTGTCACAGATCGAGACCGACGTCGCCACCACCGTCTTCCAAGAGGTTGCGATGGCGCTGAACGGATCGGGCCGGCGTTCTCTCGAGCTGCGCCAGCCTGTCCCGAGGGCGATGTCCGGCAACGAGGCGAAACGGCGCGTGCTGCGCGACGGGGCGGCGGTTCGCATCATCTATGGCATCTCGACGCCGACCGACACCGGCACGGTGACGGTGATGATCCCGCAGCGAATCCTTTTGGCGACCCGCGGCGCCACCGCAGATCACGGCGGCGACCAGACGACGGAATTCGACTGGCGAGCCCGCTTCTCGGAAGAAGTGATGCGCTCGGCCGTGCGGCTCGAGGCCACCATGCCGCTCGCCCGGCTGTCGCTTGGCGATCTCGCCGCCTTCCAGCCCGGACAGGTGATCGAGTTCGAGGAAGATGCGCAACTGCAGGCAAAGCTCAGCGCGCGCGACAAGACGCTGTTTGTCTGCGAGTTCGGCAAGCTCGGACAGAACTACACGGTCCGCATCCGGCATCCCCACGATGGCGGGCAGGATTTCATCGACGGATTGGTGCCGGGCTGAGGCCTGGCTTGGGATTATTGGAGACGAGGCATGGCAAAGACCAACTTGGAAGCCGAACCCGAAGCCGACCAGCCGGACGAGCAGCTCGACCGCGCCATCGAGGAATTGCGCGGCGTGCTGCGGGAGGAGGAGAACCGCCCCGACGCTGCCCTGCAGGCCGGCGCCAATTCCTCGATCATCATGACGATTCCGGTCGATGTGCAGATCATTCTGGGCAGCACCGAAATGCCGGTGTCGGAGCTGATGGCGCTGCAGAAGGGCTCGACGGTAGCGCTCAACCGCCGCATAGGCGAGCCGGTCGACGTGGTGGTCAACGGCCGCAGAATCGCGCGTGGCGAGATCACGGTGCTGGAACACGATCCGTCGCGCTTCGGCATCAGGCTTACCGAAATCAACGCTGCTACCAAGAGCGCCTGAGCATGGACGGCGAGAGCATTCACCGGCAGCGGAGCCATGCCCAATGACGTCGTTGACGCTGACGCGCCCGCAAAAGGCCGCCGCCATCCTGGTGGCGATGGGCAAGCCCTCGGCCAGCCGGCTGCTCAAATTCTTCAAGCAGGAGGAGCTGAAGGCGTTGATCGAGGGCGCGCGGCTGCTGCGCACCATTCCGCAAACCGACCTGGAGCGCATCGTTGCGGAATTCGAGGCCGAGTTCACCGAGGGCGCAGGCCTGCTCGACTCGGCGGACCGGATGGACACGATCCTCAACGAATCGCTGTCGCCGGAGGAAATGAGCGCCATCATGGGCGAGAAGAAGTTCGAGCCCGCTCCTGAGGGGCCGCCGCCGATCTGGCCGGATCTGGAAAAGCTCGAGCCGACGCGCCTGGGCACCTTCCTCGCCGGCGAACACCCGCAAACGTCCGCCATGGTGCTGTCGAAGCTTGCGCCGCAGACCGCGGCCAATGTGCTGCTGACGATGGAAAAGCCGATACGCAGCCAGATCATCAAGCGTATGGTGACGATGGCCAACATTCCGGATGCGGCAGCCAGGATCGTCGAGAACCAGTTGCGCGCCAGCGTGCTTTCGCAAAAAGCGACCAGGGACACCTCGGTCGGCCAGGAGCGCGTCGCCAGCGTTCTCAACGAGATGGCCAAGCCCGAGCTCGACGAACTCATGCAGGACCTGGAGGACGCCGGCACGCCGGATCTGGCCGGGGTCAGGTCGCGGCTGTTTGCCTTCGACGACTTGCCGCTGCTCGCCCAGAAGACGCGCGTGCTTCTGTTCGACGGACTGTCGACGGAGCTCGTCACACTAGCTTTGCGCGGCGCGCCGGCGGAGCTTACCGAATCCGTGCTGTCGGCGATCGGCGCTCGCTCGCGCCGCATGATCGAATCCGAGCTCGGACAGGGATCGGAAGGTATCGCGCTGGCCGACATCATGGCGGCGCGAAAGACGATCGCCGTGGCGACCATTCGTCTCTCGCGGCAGGGAGCGTTCGAGCTTCCCTCGATGCAGACCGCCGCCGAAGCCGCCTGACGATAGCGATGCGGTCAGGGCACCATGGCTGAGGCGGTCGACAAGGATTCCAAAACCGAGGAAGCCACAGAAAAGAAGATCCGCGACACGATCGAGCAGGGCAAGCTGCCTCACTCGCGCGAGACGGCGATCTTCGCTTCCTTCCTCGCCATACTGGTGTTCAGCGTCTTTTACGCCAAGGACGCCATCGTCAATCTCGGCATGTTCCTCGCCATGTTCCTGGAAAAGCCGGAAGCCTGGCCGATGGACACCGAGACCGACGTCATCGAGCTCTACAAGACCGTGCTGTTCGAAATCGGCCGCGCCGTCGTCAGCCTGCTGGTGCTACTGGTGGTCGCCGGCGTCGGCGCTTCGGTGTTCCAGAACATCCCGCAATTCGTCGGCGAACGGATCCGGCCGCAGCTGTCGCGCATTTCGATCGCCAAGGGCTGGAGCCGCCTGTTCGGCGTGCAGGGCTTTGTCGAATTCGCCAAGTCGCTGGCCAAGCTTGCCTTCGCCATCGCCGTGCTCGCCTTCACGCTGTCGGAAGATCACCGCAGGCTGCTCGCCGGCATGATCACCAACCCGGTGTCGTTCGGCATGGTCATCCGCGGCATCTTCGTCGACATATTGGTGGCGATCGTCTTCGTCATGGGGGCGGTCGCGGTCGCCGATATCGTCTGGTCGCGCTTCCACTGGCGGCGCGACCTGCGCATGACCAAGCAGGAAGTGAAAGACGAGCTGAAGCAGTCGGAAGGCGATCCGATCGTGAAGTCACGCCTGCGCTCGCTGGCGCGTGACCGGGCGCGGCGGCGCATGATGACGGCGGTGCCGCGCGCGACGCTCGTCATCGCCAATCCGACGCACTATTCCATCGCGCTGAAATATGTGCGCGAAGAGGACTCCGCTCCGCTGGTGCTCGCCAAGGGCCAGGATCTGGTGGCGCTAAAAATCCGCGAGATCGCGAGAGAGAACAACATTCCGATCTTCGAGGACGTGGCGCTTGCCCGCTCCATGTACAAGCAAGTTTCAGTTGATAGCGTGATCCCGTCGCAATTCTACCAGGCCGTCGCCGAATTGGTGCGGATCGTCTACTCGAAGAAGGCCGAGCGAAAAGTAACCCAATGATCGGACGCTGTTTCTATCCATGAACCGGCAACCACACGCCAATTCACGCGAGCAGATCGTCGCCAATGCCATCCAGGACGTGGTGGGCGAGCTGCGCCTGATCGAGGTCGCGGATTATATCGCCTTTATCCGGCTGGAGCATTTCGCCTGCCTGTCGGACCTGGTGGACTCGGCTGCGGAGCTCTATTTCCAGCCGGGCACGCTCAGGCTCGGTCATGGCGGCGAAGCGCATGTCGACTGGAGCGGCAGCCCGCGCATCGTGCTCGATCTCGAGCTTCGGCCGCGCGGCGTAACCGTCTATTTCCAGCTGATGCTGACCGGGCAGGGCACGTCCGTGATCGTCAATTACGTCTCTTTCGAGAAGCCGGGCGAGACGCCGGAGCACAACACCGCCCTGCTCGAGGACGCGATCGACGAGGCGCGCATCCGGAGGACCGAGCCGCTCGCTTTTCCCTGACGATGTTTCAGGTCTCGGCGCCTGGCCTGGGCGAGCTACTCGATCAGGCCAAGGCGCAGCGCCTTCGCGACCGCCTGGTTGCGGTTGACAGCGTTGAGCTTCTGCGTCGACTGGGTGAGATACTGGTTGGCGGTGTGCACCGACAGTTTCAGGAGCTTCGCGATCTCCTCGCTGGTGTTGCCGTTGGCGGTCAGCTTCAGGCATTCGAGTTCGCGCTTGGAAATGGCGCGCGTCCTGCCGGTTTCGCTTGGACGGATGCGGGCGACCGACGCAAACAGGGCAAAGCAGCGCGCGTGGATTTCACATAGCGTGTCGTCCGAAAGGGTCATATCCGGCCCCAGGAAGACGACCAGCCCGCACTGGCCGCGCTCCGCATGCACCGGAAAGGCGATGCCGTCGGTGCCGGGCGCGAGCGGCGCGGTCGGTTCGGACCATGCCAGGCTCTCCAACCTCTGCTGCGAAACGGCCATGCCGCTGTCGGCCCACCAGCGCGGCGTCGTCGAGATGCGGCTGTGGCGCACCATTTCCTCGCCGCTGGCGCCCGAGATGAATTTGGTGGTGAGGCCGGTCGACGGATAATCCGAATCGAAGCAGGCGACCAGGCGCGCTCGCTCCAGCGAGGGGCTGACGAAGAACAGTCCGAAACCAGAAGCGTTGATATCGACCGCGATCCAGCGGCAGCGGCGCACGGCGTCCGGAATGGTCACCGCGTGATGCGTCTCCGATCCGAGCGAGAAGGCGCCGAACGGATTGCGCTGCTCGTTGAAAAGGGCGGCAGCGGCCTCTTTGATCTGTGCGTGCTTCAAATGATGCCGCTCCTGATAGCGGTCGCAATCGCCATCGCGCGGTTCGAAGCCGCGAATTTCTGGATGGCATGCGTGATGTAGCTGTTGACGGTGTTCGACGAGACGCCAAGAATGAGGGCCACCTCGTCGGTGGTCTTGCCCTCCGATACCCAGAACAGGCATTCGCGCTCGCGGTCCGACAGCGGATCCTGCATGGATGCCGCGGCAATCAGTTGCGGGATGCTGGATAACGCGTAGCAGCATTTCAGTTGCGCCTTCATCAAGGCCGTAAGGTCGATCTTGGCGGGCTCGGCGGCGGAAAACAGCACGAAAAGGCGCTGGCGGCCGACATTCAACCTCAGCGAATAGATCTCGGCGTGGCCGAGCACATCGAGCAGCCGCGCTTCCTCGCCGCTCAGTAGCGCGCCGGCGTCGGGCGCATGCGCCGCGACCAATGGCTTGGGGCGCACGCCCGGCGCTGCCGTCAGCGGGCCGAGCGCGAGATTGGCAATCAGCCGCTTGCCGATCAACTCGATGGCGTCGAAAATCCAGTTCGACGACACGATACGCGCGTCGTTTCGATCC